>NZ_JARAYQ010000085.1:0-30850 GCF_033794505.1 Streptomyces sp. MB09-01
GTGTGAGCCCGGCCTCGCCCCCGCCCCCGCCCGGATGCGTCGCCCCGGCCGGCAGCACCCTCACCCAACTCGGCACTCTGCGCGTAACGCAACGCCCAGCCAGTCGTTGAACCGGGCGGTCAAGCGAAGTGCACAGCGAGGCCCCGGGACCCGCGTCCCGGGGCCTCGTACCGTCGGCACGCCCACCGGCCCGCCGGCCCGGCCAGACCGCGGCCTTGCGCAAGGCGCTGATACGGTGACCGTGTCCGGTTGATATCGGACCTGACCTGCAGACAGGGACGCGCTCCGCAAGGGCGGTCCGCCGGTTCGCCCGGCCCGCAACCTTCCGCGTGGCGGCCGCCGGTGCCGCGCTCCGAACCGGGCCGGTCGGCCGCGCCGGCCGGGAACCCCGCGGTGCCCCCTCCGGTCTGCACGGCCGCGCCGGCCCGCCCGACGCGGCGCGCCACGCCCGCTGCGACCGACCACCACCACCACTGCCGAAGGAACAGCGCATGACCGACCAGTCGCCCCCCACCACCCCGGACGCCGCCGCGGACCCGCTGCGCAACGTGTACCTGCGGCTGGCCGCCGCCGAGTCCATACCGCCGGAGGCGGCCCACCAGTTCGGGTACCTGCGGCCCGTTGCCACCGACCTGCTGGAGGGCATCGCGTACGACACCCCGGACAGCGTCCGCCTGCTGGACGACCGGGACGTCGCCCGGGTGGACCGCGACGTGCTGTACGCGGCCGCGCGCGCCAACCTGCTCGCCGAACCGGTGGGTTACGACACGCTCGAGCGGCCCGGCGGCGCCGTCCTCCACATCATCGGCGGCGATTCCGTCTACGCCGCCAGCAAGGCGCTCGTCTTCGAGGAGTCGGTCCGCGCCGCGGGCGGCCCCGAACTCCCGGCCGACGGAGTCCTGCTGACGGTTCCGAACCGGCACAACCTCGTCTTCTACCCGCTCGCCGACCGCCACGTGGGCGAGGCCGTCAACGACCTCGCCCAGTTCGGTCTCGGTGCCTACGAGGACGGCCCCGGACGTCTGTCGCCGCGGGTGTTCTGGTGGCGGGCGGGCAGCCTGACCACGATCACCGTCTTCGACGACGAGACCAGGACGATGAGCATCGCCCCGCCGCCGGAGCTCATGGACACGATGCGCCGCCTCGCCGCCTCCGGAGCCTGATCTTCCGGGGCCACCGCACGCGTGCGCGCGGGAGGGGAGCCCCCGCCGACGGTCCCGCGCAGGCCTCTTGGCCGGGTGGGTCAGTCGTCCGGTACGGCTGTCCGGTGAGTGATCACTGATGTGCTGCGGGACCGGATCGAGCCGCTGGAGTCGGCCGATCCGGTCCGTGGGCCCACGCATGCGGCACCCGTGCCCGGACGCCCGGTGGGGGCGCCTCCGTTTCCCGGGAGCGTCAACGGCGGCATGACCGCCACATGACTGGAACGGAAAATGTTTTCCGCTGACGCCTATCGAAAGGCCGTGCGCTGGGCATGCTGCGTGTAATCTCCCGCCGCTGCTCGACGCTCGCCACAGCGTCGCCCGGGCGGGCCTTCCGTTCTGAGTCCTCGGGAGGTAACACGCCATGCAGTCAGCCCCCACCCCGCCTTCGGCTCCCAGCCGACGCGCTCTCCTCACCGGCCTCGGTCTGGCCGCCGCCGCCCCGCTCGCCCTCGGCGTCACCGCCCGCCCCGCGCTCCACAGCGATCCCGCCCACCAGCCCGACCAGCCGGCCCAGGGCGGCCGGACGGTCCTGCTCCGCGGGGCCTCCCTGGTACTCACCATGGACCCCGCCGTCGGTAGCGGATCCCTCGGTGCCATCGAAAACGCCGACGTCCTGATGCAGAACGGCGCCATCGCCGCCGTCGGCACGGCTCTCCAGACGCCGCGCGGCGCCTGGGTGGTGGACGCCTCGGGCAAGCTGGCCATGCCGGGGTTCGTCGACACGCACACCCACCTCTGGCAGGCGGTGATCCGCGGTGGGTGTACCGACCGCGACCTGTTCGGCTGGTTCCAGGGGTGTACGGACCCCCAGCGCGGCCGTCTGACGCCCGCGGCCCTCCACAGTTTCGTGCGACTCGCCGCCCTCGACGCCGTCCAGTCGGGCGTGACCACGCTCGTGGACTGGGTGGACATCTTCACGTACGACCTCATCGAGAGCTACGTACGGGCCCTGGCGGGCACCGGGGTGCGCTTCGCCTACGCGATGTTCCCGCCCAAGCCCGACGCGGTGCTCGTCACGAAGGTGAAGAAGGAGCTCGTCGACCCGGTGCCGCTCGGTTCCTTCCAGGTCGCAACGCATGCCGCCCGCGCCGTCCAGGACCTCAACCGCGCGCACTGGGAGGCCGCGCAGGACATGGGAGTCATGCTCAACTCGCATGTCCTGGAACGCCCCGAGCAGCGTGCCGACGACCCCATCGGGGTCCTCACCGACATCGGCGCGCTCGGCCCGCGCCTGCTGATCAACCATGCGATCCACCTGACCGACGCCGAGATCGCCGCCGTCGCCGAACACGACGTACGGGCGGCCCACTGCCCGCTGAGCAACATGCGGTTGGCCTCCGGCATCATGCGGCTCTCCGAGTTCAGACGGCGGGGCGTCAAGGTCGGGCTCGGCCTGGACGGCGGGACCAACGACAGCTCGGACTTCCACGCGCTGATGAAGACGGCCATCGGTCTGCAACGCGCCCGCGCCACGAACGCCGGGGTCTTCCCGCAGGTGGACGACGTCCTGCGGATGGCCACGCTGGGCGGCGCCGAGGCCCTCGGCATCGCCGACCGGGTGGGCTCCCTGACCCCCGGCAAACGGGCCGACCTCGTCGTCATCGACCCGGCCGCCCTGAACTTCGCACCGCGCTTCGACTGGGTCGGCCAGATCGTCTTCAACGGGCGCCCAGAGAACGTCGACGCCGTGTTCGTCGACGGCCGGGCGCTGAAGCTCGGCGGCCGACTGGTCGAGGTCGACACGGACCGCGTCGTACGAGAGGCCGAGGCGGCCGCCACCCGCCTCCGCGCGACCGTATAGGCCGCTCCGCCTTGTGCGAGCGCTGTTCGAGCGTCTACGTTTCGCCTACCGCGGCGTGTAGCTCAGCAGCCAGAGCACCGGCCTGCGCAGTCGGAGGGCGCAGGGGCAGGACCTGCCACGCCGGCCGTGGACGAGAACGATCGGCAACCTGAATCCCCGCAATCCCCTCGCAGACATGTCCCCGGACGAGGCCTTCGCCCCCTGTCTCACCGACGAAGGCCTCGCCTGGCTGCGGTCCTTGCCGGACAACGGGCGGTACGCGTTGCGCGTCCCCGAGGAGGCCGCGCTGCTCACCGTGGCCTGGCTGCTGCGCGACGGGGACGCCCGGGCGGCGTCGGAGCTCGTCGAGGAACTGGGGCCCTTCGCCCACGAAGTCAGCATCGAGCCCTTCGCCGACTCCTACAGCGGGGCGGCCTCCAAGGATCTGCTCGCGGTCGCGCACGCCGCCGCCGAGTTGCTGCACGGCACGCTGTACGAGCGCTGCTTCGGCATCGGCTACGCGGAGGTACGGGACCTGGCGGTCGCCCAGGACCCGGGCGGAGTCGCGAAGTTGTGTGCCGGTGCGGGCCGGGCACGCCGACCGGTCGCCGGCCACCGACCCCGCGGTCGTCGAACAGGCGCGGATCCTCACCACGTTCAACCTCGCCAGCCTGGTCCTGCAGCGGGGGCGTCACCCCGCGAGCCGGCTGGGGAAGCCTCGCCCGGCGTGCCTTCCCCGCCGCGCCCCCTCCGGGCGCCACCGCCAAGCGCACCGCATGTGCCTGGCGGCAGTTGCTGTTCCACCTCTCCCTGTGCCGGGCGGACGAGCAGGCCTGCGTGCTGGCCTGGACCGGCGCCCGGGCTGCCCGGCTCCCGGCGCGCACCGCCGCCCGGATCGCACTCCCCCTCGCCGAGCTCCGGCTCGCCGCGGGCTGAGCGGGCGGGGCCACGGGTGTCATCCGTGGGCCCTTCCCGGAGGGTGGTGCGGCGGCCACCTCGCCGGCCGCCGGCGGCAAGGTCAACAGCCGGACATGGCAACGGCCTGACCCGCCCGCCCGTGCGCCCTAAGGTGCCTCGTAGCGGTGATCATCGAAGACGGGGAGTGGGCGTGGGTGCGGTGGGGGGCGAGCGCCGGCGGCGGAGCGGGATCGTCGGGTACTGGCGGGCGGTCGAGTTGTTCAGTCCGCAGAAGGTACCGGCCTTATCTGGCCGGGAGCGCGTGTACGCGGCGGAGCCGGACGGCCCCATGCCCTGGGAGGCCGGGCACCCGGTGCGGTCCGTCCCGCTGGAGGCCGGGTACGGATGGCAGCACGTCGTCTACGGCGGAGCCTTCGCCCTGAGCGCCGTACGCGACACCCTGCTCCACGTCTTCGGTGAGAGCGGCGAGGACCACGACGGCCGGATGGACGGCGAGAGCGCGCTGTTCGCCCTGACCGTCACCGACGAGGGCCGGCTGCTGCTGGACTCCCCCGTCTTCTCCTCGTGCGCCTGGGCCACGGGCCGCGCGGTGGCGCCCGGCCCCGGCAGCCGTGGCTGGCTCGACGGGTTCGAGGTGGAGGCGGGCGCGTGGGGCGGCCGGGCCGCCGCGCTCGGCGGGCCCGCCGCCACGCCGTCGTCCCCCGTGGAGCGTCAAGGGGACGAGGAGGAGGAATCCCCCGTCGGCCGGGGTGTGGTCACAGCCGCGCGTCTCCTGGAGTTCATGGACGAGCTGGCCGAGGCCTGGGGCGTCTCCGTCGCGCTCGCCCCGGCGGGGGTGCGCGTCCGCAGCGTCCCCGTACGGCTGGATCACGCGGGCGACCCCGACCAGCAGGACTTCCTCAACAGCTTCATCGCCGCCGACCTCGACCGCGTGGCGGGCGCACTCGCCCAGAGCGATCCCGGCCCCGGGCTCGGCTCCTATCTCACTCCCGACGCGGCGCTCGACCAGACCCGTCGCGTCGACCTGCGTCTGAACCCCGCGGCCGCGCTCGCCGGCGTGGCTCCGACGCGTACCCCCGCGGGCCGCTGGCCGGCGGAGGCCGAGCACCCGCTCGCGCTGAGCCAGCAGTTCGCCGTCAACGCGGTCCACACCGAGCTCGCCCCCACGGCCGGGCTCTTCGCCGTCAACGGCCCGCCCGGCACCGGCAAGACGACCATGCTGCGCGACTGCTTCGCCGCGACGGTCGTCGAGCGGGCCCGTCGTCTGGCCGCCCTGCGCCTGCCGTCCGAGGCCTTCGCCAAGCAGGCCCCGTACGTGTGGAAGAGCGGCGACTACACCCGTACGGTCACCCCGTTGCGGCCTGAGTTCACGGGCTTCGAGATGGTCGTCGCCTCCGCCAACAACGGCGCGGTGGAGAACATCTCCACCGAGATCCCCGCCCGTGGGGCGCTCGGCGAGCAGTGGCGGGAGGAGGCCGACTACTTCGCCGAGCAGGCCACCCGTCTCCTCAAGGGCGAACCGGCGTGGGGCGCCGTGGCGGCGCGCCTGGGGAGCAAGAGGAACCGTCTGGAGTTCGTCAACCGTTTCTGGCACGGCAAGTTCCGCCAGAGCGACGCGGGCGCCCCTCCCCCGCCGCCCGTTCCGCCGCAGGCCGACGGCGGGCGGCGCCGGACGCGCAACGCGTGGATCGACAGCGGCAGCGGGCTCTCCCACCTGCTGCGGCAGTGGCGCGACACCCCGCAGACGGGTGTGTGGCGCGAGGCGAAGCAGCGGTTCGAGGCCGCCCTGGCCGAGGCCGAGCGGCTGCGCGACGAGCGGGCCGGCGCCGCCGGCGCGTACTCGGATCGGACAGCAGCGTACGAAGCCTTGCTGCGGGCCCAGTTGGCCGTGGTGCAGCACACGGCGCGGCTGGCCCGCGTACGGGAGGCGCTCCCGCCCGCCGAGACGGCGCTCGCCCGGGCGCAGCAGGACCTGGCGGAGGCCGAGCGTGCGCATCAGGCGCATCTGGCCCGTCGGCCCGGCTTCACGGTGAGCCTGTTCACGCTGGGGCGGGCCGCGCGGGACTGGCACGCGCACGAGACCGGTGCCGCCGGCCTGGTCGCCGCCGCGCGTGGGGTGAGGGATGCGGCGCGGGCGCACGTGGAGGGCGTACGGGCGACCGTGGGCGCGGTGGCGGCGGGCCTGCGCGCCCAGGAGGAGGCACAGGGCACGGCGCGTGCCCGGGCCGAGGGCGCGGAGAAGACGCTGGCGGCGGCGCGGGGCCGCTGGGAAGGGTGCGTGCCCGAGGACTCCTGGCTCACCGACGACTCGGCGCGCGAGCTGGCGGCGCCCTGGTCCGATCCGGAGATCGCGAAGGCCCGTACGGAGGTGTTCCTCGCGGCCCTCGGCCTCCACGAGGCCTTCCTGCGGTGCACGGCCCGCACGATGTACGCCAACCTCATGGCCGGCATGGACGCCGTCACGGGGGCCGTGCCCGAGACCGTGCCCGAGGCGCACCTGCGGGCGGCATGGCAGAGCCTGTTCGTGGTGGTCCCGGTCGTGTCGACGACGTTCGCCTCGCTGGACCGGGTCTTCGGGCGGCTGGGGCCGGAGGCGCTGGGCTGGCTGTTCGTCGACGAGGCCGGTCAGGCGGCTCCGCAGATGGCGGTCGGCGGTATGTGGCGGGCGCGGCGGACGGTCGTGGTCGGCGATCCGCTGCAGCTGGAGCCGGTCGTGGTGCTCCCGTGGACGGCCCAGCGTGCCCTGCGCGACGACTTCGGCGCCGCGCAGGAGTGGGCGCCGGGGCGCACGTCGGTGCAGCAGCTCGCCGACCGGTCCAACCGCTACGGAACCCTGCTGCCCGCCGAACTCCCGGACGGCAGCCACGAGGTGTGGGTGGGATCTCCGCTGCGGGTGCACCGGCGGTGCGACGAGCCGATGTTCTCCATCAGCAACGCGGTCGCCTACGACGGCCTGATGGTCCAGGGGACGGCGGAACGCGAGCCGTACGTCTACCGGCCGGCGAGCAGCTGGGTGAACGTGACCGGGGCGGAGGCGGACGGGCACTGGATCCCGGAGGAGGGGCGGGCCCTGAAGCGGGTGCTGGAGCGATTGCGCGACGAGGGCGGCGTGGACCTGGGCCGGGACGTGTTCGTGATCAGCCCGTTCCGGCAGGTCGTGGCCGGTGCGAAACGGGTGTGCCGGGACTTCATGCCGGCCGAGCGGGTCGGTACGGTGCACACGACCCAGGGCAAGGAGGCGGACGTGGTCATCCTGGTCCTGGGCACGGACCCGGGCCGCGCGGGCGCCCGTGCCTGGGCGGCGTCCCGGCCGAACCTCCTCAACGTCGCGGTCAGCCGCGCCAAGCGGCGCCTCTTCGTGATCGGGAACCTCGACGCGTGGCGCGACCAGCGCTTCTTCAGCACGCTGGCGGAGGCCCTTCCGGCCCACACGTGGCACCCGCCCGCGGGCCGGCGGCCCTAGGCGGCGGCGTGCTCGCGGGGGCGGCGGTCTTCGCGCGCTTCAGAGTTCAGGCGCAAGGACGGTCGGGCGCAGGACCGCGGCAAGGGCCGCTGGTTGCGGCGCAGTCGCCTACGGGGAGCGCAACAGGCTCCGGCCGGCCGTGCTGTCGGTGACGGCTGGCAGGATCGACCGTGGTCGAGTGGGCTGCGTGGAGGTTCTCGGGTGCAGGGGTGGAAGAGCGATCCGGCGTACCGGGCGGTGGAGCAGGCCTTCGTGGACGGTGATCCGCTCGATCAGGTGGGAGGTGGCCTCGACGTACGCGCGGTGGTGGCGGCTCTCCGTCCGGAGGCCGGAGGCGGGTTCATGGTCGAGCAGGTGCCCTGGGAGCGTTTCCCGGAGGGCGGGCGGGTCCGGAGGGCCGTGGAGCAGCTGCGCTCGGACGACGCCGGAGCCGTCAGTGCCGCCCTGGACCTGCTGGGGGGCCTGTGCGCCAACGACATGCGCGCGGCGGCGGTGCCGGCCGTGCCCTTCCTGGTGCGGATCGGTGCCGATCCGCACGCTCACCACCGCATCGGCGCCCTGGCCGTGGCGGCCGCGCTCGCGCGTTGGTGGCACCACGGCGTGTGCACGCGTGCCGACATGCTGCGGTTCCGCTACAGCGGTGACGAATGGGGCTTCGAGGTCACCGGCTATCCGGGGAACTGGTCGGTGCAGGCCGCCCGCGACGCGATCGCCACGGATGCGGACCTCCTCCTGCCTCTGCTCGACGACCCGGACCCGGGCGTGCGCATCGCCACCGCATACGTCCTGGCCGCCGCGTCCGACCGCGCCCGGGAGGTGCGCACCGCGTTCCGCAGTCGTCTGCTTGCCGAGCCGGATCCGGCCGTGCGCGCCGGCTTGGTACTGGCGGCCGCGCAGCTGGCCCTGGCACACCAGGACGCGGAGGCGCCGGCGTGGACCCGGGCGTACTGGTCGGATTCCGCGCGGCCTCCCGAGGTGCGGGTGAGCGCCGCACTGGGCTGGATGTGCCTCACGGACGTGCCGGTCCCCGACGACCTGCGCACCGTGCTGGACGATCTCGCCACCGACGAGACGGCCCGCCTCATGGCGCCGCTTCCGTGGATGCGTGCCGCGGAGGACACGGTGGGCAACGGGCTGCAACGCTGCCTCCGCAAGATGCTGGACCCCGACGCACCGGACACCGAAAACGACCCGTGGTCCTGAAGTCGCCGGTTCGAAATCATGTGCCGGGCCGACGTCTTAGCCACGACGCACCGTCAGATCCGCCAGTTCGACCACGAATTCCCGGTCACCTTGCACCAAGAGGCCGGCTCGTGGCGGCATCTGCTCGTTCGCGGGCGGGCCGAAACCGGTTAGGGCACGGCCGGCGCGTCGTGTCAGAATCCGACGCATGTCAGTTCGATATCCACGCCCCTTGCGTCCCGGCGACCGCGTCGGCATCACTTCTCCTTCGAGCGGCGTCGCGAAGGAGCTCCGCGAGCGCCTCAACGTGGCGATGCGCGATGTCGTGGCCCGGGGATACGAGGTAGAAGTCGGCAACTGCATGGACGGCACCGGTCACGTCAGTGCCCCTGCGGCCGACCGGGCCGACGAACTGATGGCGATGCTGACGGATCCCCGCATCAGGGCCGTGGTGCCGCCCTGGGGCGGGGAGACCGCGATCGACCTGCTGCCCCTGCTCGACTGGGAACGGCTGCGCGACGCCGAGCCGACCTGGCTCGTCGGGTTCTCCGACATGTCGACCGTCATCACGCCGCTCACCCTCCTCACGGGGACCGCCACCGTCCACGGCAACAACCTCATGGACACGCCGTACCACGTGCCCGAGGGGCTGTTGTCGTGGCTCGACATCGTCGCCGCCCCGCAGGGTCACCGGTTCACACAGACGCCGCCCAACCGCCACCGGGCCGGGGGCTGGGACGATTACAGCGCCCGTCCCGAGGTGCGCGAACTCACGCTCGACACGCCCGGCAGGTGGACCAGGCTCGACGGCGACGGAGACGTGGAGGTCGAAGGGCGCCTGATCGGGGGCTGCATCGAAACGCTCTGCAACCTCACGGGAACGCCGTACCTCGACGCTTCCGCGTTCGCGCGAGCCGAGGCCCCGGACGGGCTCCTCGTCTATGTCGAGGCGGCCGGCGACGACGCCCCCACCATTTGCCGGAACCTGCACGGGATGCGGCTGGCCGGCTTCTTCGACACGGCGAACGCGATCCTCGTCGGCCGGACCCCGGCACCCGGCACCGCGTCACTCACGCAGCACCAAGCCGTTCTCGACGCACTCGGGTCCTTGAACGTCCCCATCATCGCCGACGTCGAGTGCGGGCACGTTCCGCCGTACCTGCCCATCGTCAACGGAGCCCGCGGCCGGCTCGTCCATACCTCGGCCCGCAGCGAACTGACACAGACGCTGGACTGACGCCCCAGCCGCCGTACGGATCGACGTGCGCCCCGATCGCCCGGCCCGGCGCTCGGGGCGCAGACTGCGGCCGCCCTGCGTCGCCCTTGTGAGCCCCGTTCCCACCGTTCGCGGGGCCCGTGGGCACGGGCCGCGGCAGCCTCCCAGCCACCCCGAGCCACCCCGTGGCACCCCGTGGCACCCCGTGGCACCCCGTGGCACCAAGGCGCCGAGCGTGGCACCGAACCGCATCCCTTCGCCCCTGCCGTGCCGCACCGGCTTGCGTCTTCGTCTTCCCGCGCTGGGCCGCTGACCTGCACCTTCGCCATGCGCTCCGCGCGCGGCGCCATCAGTGGCGCCCTTGGTGCCATTTATTGGCTCGTCATGGCGCCATATATGTGCCATGATGGCGTCATGGGCGGCGCTCCCGTCGACCTCGTAAGGCAACGGGAGTTTCGTGGGGGTGAGCCAGTGAAGGGGTCGGATCATGGAGACAGCACAGAGCCGGGAGCAGGCGGCCCCCGGCCCCTTCACCGCCTTCGCCCGCTTCGTGCTCTGCGGCGGCGGGGTGGGAATCGCGTCCAGCTTCGCCGTGGCGGGCCTCGGCTCCTGGCTTCCGTGGGCCCTTGCCAACGCCCTGGTCACCGTGGGCTCGACGCTCCTCTCCACCGAGCTGCACGCCCGCTTCACCTTCGGCGCGGGCGGGCGCGCGACCTGGCGCCAGCATGCGCAGTCGGCCGGATCCGCGGCGGCAGCGTACGCGGTCACCTGCCTGGCGATGCTCGTCCTGCAGCAGCTGACGGCGGCCCCCGGTGCGCTGCTCGAGCAGATCGTCTACCTGTCCGCCTCCGCACTCGCCGGCCTCGCACGGTTCGCGGTGCTGCGGCTGGTCGTCTTCGCCCGCAACCGCTCGCAGGCCGCGGCCACCGTCCGCTGCGCCCGTCCGGTACACGCGACGGTGGCCCGCACCTCCGCCCCGGCCGGCCCCGAGGCGCTCTGCCGGGCCGCCTGAGCGTTCCGCCCGGCTGGGCGCACGCCGCATCCTTCACCTGGCCACCGCCCGGGGCACCCGCCGAGCGGGGGGACGCGGTGTTGCCGTGGGGCCCGCCCGGCAACCGGACCGCTTCCGTGTTCGGTTGGGCGGCGAGCACCAGGGCGCAGCGGTACGCGTGCACCGTCCGTCGGGTGATCCGGTTCGTCGCCGGGATGATGCACGTTCCGGTGCGGGCCGCGGCCCTCGCCGACCGGACGCCACTGTCCCGGATCCGGGTGTCGTGCGCGAGCTCTCCCAGGCCCTGGACCTGCTGGTCCGGCGACTGACCCCGTCGGTCGCGGCCGGCGCCCGCGACCTGGACGCCGATGCAGGCCCCCAGCGGGCCCCCTATGTGCCTCTCAGGCCCGTGGCACGACCAGGGGCATGACCTCCCGTAAGGTCCGCAGCCCGGTCGAGCGCATGCTCGGCTATGCCCGCGTCAAGGAAGCCCGCGACCCGAACGTCTCGGCCGAGCGGCTGCACGAGCTCGCTGCGGACGACATCATCCCCGTGCGGCTGTACACCGCGCCGAGCTTCGCCGCTCCGCCCGCCGTCCTGCTCCGGCTGGCCTCCGACGAGGAGGAAAGCGTGCGGTGGTGTGTCCTGTTGAACCCGGAAGCCGACGAACCCGTGCTCCGCCGCTTGGCCGAGCGGGAACGGGCGGAGTCGGCCGGCCACCCCGCGGCACCTCGGTTCGCCGTCCGCTCCCTCATCGTCCACCACCCCAACGCATCATCGGCCCTGCACGCCGAACTCCTCGCCGAAGGCGCCTGCGGCTGCGGCTGCGGCTGCCCCGCATACTGCGGCCTGGACGTCTGGCGCGCACTGATCAGCAGATGGCGGGAGGCCGGGAGGTTTTGACCCCACGGGCACGCCTGCTCGGGGCCGTGCCGGGGGGGCCGGAGCAGGACCCGAGTAATCCGCTCCGGCGCATGCCGGGGTGCGCGGGAGCATCCCCCGATGCCGAACATCGAGACCTTGACGCCCGCGCCAGGCAGGCCGACGCCGCGCGGCTGCGGGCGTACGACGCCGGTCTCCTCGTGCGGTGCGTCGTCGACCATGAGCAGCCCTAACAGCGCCGCACGGCCTGAGTGGACGCGCTGACCGGCGGGGTGCCCGATGCCCGGGCAGGTGAACTGCTCGCGTGCGCTCGCGATACCGAGGACTCGGGGACGGTCCGCAGGGCCCTGCTGGGCCTCCTCTCGGACCGGGTCGAGCTCCTCCCCCGGTTCCTGTGGCCACCACACGGTGCCGGAAGGCGCTCACGTTCCGTCGCCGCCCGTAGCGAAGCCGAACCCCCACCCTGACGCCGGACTCCGCTTGCTTGCGCCTGAGCCACGGCGACAGGGTGCGGCCATGGCGCTCATCGCGGCGCAGGAGGCCCTGGCGCAGGCGCGCTGGGCGGTTGTCCTTCGCGGCTGGCGGCTCCCGCGCGCAGCGGGCTTGATACCTCGTCAGCGTAACGATTTCCGCAAGTGGGCGCAGGCGTAGCCCTCGTCCCCCGCCTCATCGGATCAATGGCCGCGCTGAAGCTCACCGAACGGTGCGGACGTGACTCGCGCTGCGTTTGCCGGTGACCAGGGTCGGCGGGAAACTGTTGATATCAGCGTGGCGGGCCGCGAGGACGGGTCCGGTGGACGCCGAACGCTTCTGTCGCCGCTCGCCCCACGCATCTCTGCCTGCCTCTGCGATGGCCGGACATCCACTTCGCACCTCACCCCGTGCCGGTGCGCGCCGCCAGAGGAAGAAGGTCCCTCGGGGAATCATGACAACAGGCCGGGCATTCACTGTCGCGCTCCTCTTTTTCAGGAGATATTCCCATGAGCAGGACCCGCCGCCTCAACTGCATCGTCCCCCCGCACATCCTCTACAAGCTCTTGGAGAGCAAAGACCGCGAGGTACGTCAAGCCGCGTTGGACTCCCTGCTGAGCACTGCTCGGTTGCGTGGCGAGAGGGCAGTCCGGGCGTCCTGGGTCGGTGCGGCCGCCGGCAACGGCCGGCGGACCATCTTCGACTGCCGACGGGGCAGGTTCCTCCCCTCCGCCGAGCTGGCCCGGTCGGAGGATGGACCGGCGTCATCGGACGAGTCCGTCAACCGGGCGTTCGACGGACTCGCCAAGACACGCGATTTCTTCCGCGGGGTGCTCCAGCGTAATTCACTTGACGACCGGGGAATGCGTCTCGATGGGTACGTGCACTTCGACATGCATTACAACAATGCGTTCTGGGACGGACGCCAGATGGTTTTCGGTGACGGGGACGGAAGGCTGTTCACCGATTTCACCGGTTCCCTGGACGTCATCGCCCACGAGTTGACGCACGGAGTCACCGAGTTCACTGCGGGGCTGGCGTATCACAATCAGTCCGGTGCGTTGAACGAGTCGATGTCGGACGTCTTCGGGACGCTGGTCAAGCAGTGGTCGTTGAACCAATCGGCCGAGACGGCGGACTGGCTGATCGGGGCCGACGTGTTCACCCCGGGGATCGATGCCGACGCCCTGCGGTCGATGAAGGCTCCCGGGCAGGCCTACGACAACGCCCTGTTCGGCAAGGACCCCCAGCCGGACCACATGCGCAATTTCGCCAACCTGCCGGACAACGACAGGGGGGACTACGGCGGGGTACACATCAACTCCGGCATTCCGAACAAGGCGTTCTATCTGGCGGCAGCGCGCATCGGCGGGTTCGCATGGGGCGCTCCCGGCGTCATCTGGTACGAAGCGCTCAAGGCCTCCGGCGTCGACACTCAGTTCCAGGATTTCGCGGATACCACCTACCAGAAGGCGGCGGGATTGTACGGGGACGGCAGCGCCGAACAGTTGGCCGTGCTGTCGGCATGGCAGGAGGTGGGCATCCGGATCAGCGGGGTCCCGGCCGGGGTCGCCCTGGCACGGAGCCTCGCGGTCACCGGGGACGGTGGTGTGGGCCGGGAGGACGGTCTTGCGGCCTTGAGCAAGCAGATCGGGGCGTTGTCCGCCCAAGTGATGGCGCTGTCCGAAGAAGTGACTGCGCTGAAGGGGAAGAAGTGGCCCCCGCGGGTCGACGCCGGCCGATCCTCGGACGGGCGGTAGTCATCGGGGGCCGCGGGGAACGCTTTCCCTCGAGCGCCTTCGAACTCGCCGTCCGATGCAGGGCGTGCTCAGACCGTGAACGGCTTCTGTCGGAGGAAGTCCTCGGGTGGGTTGCCCGTCGTGTAGAAGTTCGGGCTCTGGATGGCGGGCATGCGCTTCTGGATGTCCCGGTGGAAGGTGCGGTAGTCGCCCCGGAAGGTGCCCTCCTTCCACACCTTGAGCAGCTGCGCGGTGAACAGGCCGTTCACGTCGCCGTCGGAGGCGACCTGGTTGTCCTGGCAGGCGGCGATGAGCACGGCGCCGGGGGCCGGACGGCCGCCGTTGCCGTCTCGGAGCTCGCGCTGGAGCCCCTCGTACAAGGCACGGTTCCGCTCGAAGGCCTGCTGCTGCCTGAACAGCGGCATCATGCGGGACGCGGCCTCCAGTCCGCCCGGGTCACTCGTCTGGAAGTGTGACTGCATGGCCTCGGGGGTCAGCAGCTCGTGCACGGACTCGATGGCGCTGCCGCTGTGACAGCAGTCGAGCAGGGCGAAGATCCTGACACCCTCCTCGAAACGCTGGAACTCGCGGTACAGCTCGTCGTCGAGGAACTGGCGGTCGAAGAACACCAGCGTCTCGTCCTGCCGGTCGGGCTCGGTGTCCGATCCGGTGGTGTTGGGCATCTGGCCGCCGTGGCCCGAGTAGGTGAAGAGCAGGATGTCCCCGGCCTTGAGCCGTGCGGCGGCCGCGCGCAGCTCGTCGGTGATGTTCTCCACCGTGCCGTCGCCGGTGAGGACGAGGGTGTCTTCGAATCCCGCGGTGCGGGCTACCGCCGCCATGTCTCGGGCATCGTTCTCGCAGGCCAGGAGTGTGCCGTCCCAGCCGTCGTAGGCGGCGGGATCGACCTTGTTCAAGCCGACGTGAAGGGAAAGGCCAGTGGGCACGGGAACTCCTCGGGGGCGCGCCGGGCGGAGGGGGTCGGAGGATGGATTCCGCGGCCCGCCCCGTCCGAACCCGGGCGGGAGGGAAGCCGCCCGATCGGGCCTGCCGAGGGGCGACGGGAGGGTGGCCGCTGTTCGGGTGGCCCGTGACGGGCCCCCGTAAACGATCATCTCTGCGCGGTATTCCCATCGCATGAACGCAATTGAGACGCCGCCGGACCACGCGGCGCGCCCCGACGCCCTCGCCGACCGGACAGGCTACGACGAAGCCTTCCTGGGGCCCGTCGTCCCGCTGCCCCTACCGGCCTCGGCCGCGGTCGACACCGTGGTCCTGCCCTACACCCACTTCACCGTCGTCCTGCGCCCCGACCGCAGGCTGGCCGCCTCGACCGCCGTCTGCATCGACGGCGAGCGGCTCCTGGAGGACGTACCCCGGGACGACTCCTGGACGTTCGACCCCCGGGTGCCCGAGTCCCAGCAGGCCGGCAACGACATCTACCGCGACAACCCCCTGGACCGCGGGCACCTGGTCCGCCGCCTGGACCCGGTCTGGGGTGCGGCGGCGGAGGCGGGCCGCGCGAACACGGACACGTTCCACTTCACCAATGCGGCCCCGCAGCAGGACGTCTTCAACCAGGGCAAGCAGCTGTGGCAGGGGCTGGAGAACCACCTGCTCGACCACGCGGCCGGGTTCGACCGCAAGCTGAGCGTTTTCACCGGCCCCGTCCTGCACGACTCCGACCCGCCCTACCGGGGCATTCAGGTGCCGCTGCGCTTCTGGAAGGTGGCCGCATTCGTCCAGGGCGGGGCGCTGGCCTCGACCGCGTACGTCCTCGACCAGAGCCCCGACCTCAGCCGGGACCGCGAGCGGGCGATGGCGGGCGCCAAGCCCGGTGACCCGCCCCCGCTGGGCGCGTACCGCACGTTCCAGGTGCCGGTGGCGGACATCGCGGAGCTGACCGGGCTCGACCTCGGACCGCTGCCGGCCGCGGACCTCATGCCCCTGACGCGCGCGCCCGAGGAGCGCTGGCGGCGATTGGAGTCCTACGAGGACATGGTCCTGGGGAGCTGAGCGGCGCGGGCCGCCCCGCCACCGGGCGCGGCGGCCCGGCTCCGCAGGGGCACGGTCGCCGCGTTGCGGCCGGACAGACCGGGTGAAACCATTGCAGGTATCAGGCAGTCCGTCTTTACGCGCCGCTTCGGCGGGTGTGCAGGTGCGGTATGTCTCCCAAGGATACCGAGTGGGGCCTCGTCACCGAATGGGTGCGCGATTACCTCTTCATCACCGGTGAACCCCGTTCCCGGCTGGTGCAGTTCGGATTCACACCGGAGTTCGTGAGCAGGATCCCGCTCAACTACGTGAGCAGCGACAACGCCGTGGCCTTGGTCGAGGCCGTGCGGAACGACGGTGTCGACACCCAACTCCACCTCCTCGAAACCCTCGGACGGATCGACTCGCTGAGTTCGCTGCCGGCCGGCAAGGAGGCCCTGCGGCTCAAGTGCGAGCTGGAGCACGCCGCCCGGCTGCACGTCTCACCGCAGGACCATTTCCTCTCGACGGTGCTCGGGAACGGCACCGAGGTGTTCATCGACCGGGCGGACCTGAGAAGCAGGCTTCGCGAGTTCGTCGAGGACCCCGACAAGACGGTCCTGGTGGTGGACGGCGAACCGGACAGCGGCCGCTCGTACACCTACCACCTGATCCGGCACGTAGGCCTGCACTCCCGCTTCCGCCCGGTCCGGCTGACGCTGAACCGGGCCTCGACCGCGGAGCAGGTGATCTTCCGGCTCTCCGAGTTCGTCGCCGACCCGCGCACGGCCCTCGCACCGTTGAATCCGACACAATTGAACGATCCACTACCCGAGATGGAAACGGCGCTCCACCGCATCGTCAGCCAGGCCACCGCCGCGAGCGGACAGTACTGGTTCGTCCTCGACGACTGCGACAAGCTCGACGTCAATTCCGACGTCTGGGACTGCATCGGCAAGCTGGCCCTGACCATCTACGAGCACAGGCCGGTACAACCGGACGCCGCGCCCCGGCTCGTATTGCTCGGGTACTCGCCGACCATGCGCCAGCTTCCGTACGAGATCCGCAAGAACGAGGTCCGGGACATCGCGCGGATGCTCGGCCCGGAGGATCTGCGGCATTTCTACCTGCAGTTCTTCACGGAGGCTACGGCGGAAGCGGCTGCGGCAGAAGCAGCGGCGACGGAAGCGGACCCGGCGGGCGCAACGGCGGACCCGGCCGCTGCGGACCCGGCCGCGCCTCCGGACGAACAGCGGATGTCCGCCCTCGTGGAGGCCGCCGTCCCCGCCGTCCTCGAGGCCGGCGACGCCCCCGGCCCGGACAGCTACATGCGCAAGCTCTGCACGGCGGCGGAGGAGTCCGTGCGCCTCTACCGCTCCCTGGCGCCGGGCCAGGACTTCGGCGCTCTGTTGCGCGAGCGGCTGTGCGCCGCGGCTGCCTCCCCCGGCCCCGCACCCGTGTCGGACCTTCGCCGGGCCTACCGGGAAGCGGCCTCGCTGCTGACCCGGTTCGACAAGGAGCAGCTGCGGCTCCCCGGTGAGGAGGAGCCCTCGAAGCAGGCCGCTCTGGAGCTGGTGCAGGACTGCCGGGCCGCCGGGGCGCGCGACAGCTGCACCTGGGTGCTCAAGTCGGAGGTCCGCGACACGGCGCTGCGCGGCTTCGCAGGTCCTCAGCAGGCCCGCCAGGCCCTGATGGCCAACCTGGACCAGATCCCGCCCGGACCCGGACCCGAGCAAACCGCCTTGGCCTACCTCAGGGGCGATCCCCCGGACCTCGCCCGGCAGCATGCGGACGAGCTGCCCCACACCCTCCAGGCCGTCCTGTGGCTCGCCCAGATTCCCGGCATGACCGGCCTGCCCGAGACCGCTGCGGTCCAGGGGATGCTGGAGCGGGCGCGGCTGCTGCAACCGCTGGAGCGGCTCGTACAGAGCCCCTTCCAGGGGCGCGCCGACGAACTCGCCCAGCTGCGCGCGTACATCGGAATGCCTGCCAGCACCCTGCCGGGGCGGCTGCGGCAGATCCACAGCGAGGTATCCCGGGCGGGCGCGACCGAACGGCCGGTGCTCATCCACGGACTCGGCGGTGTCGGCAAAAGCACCCTGCTCGCGCAGTTCCTCCTGGAGAGCCTGCACGACTCCCCCACCGGATTCCCTTTCGCCTACATCGACTTCGAACGGCCCACGCTGTCGGTCCACGAACCGGCCACGCTGATCGCGGAGATGGCCCGGCAGCTCGGCATCCAGTACCCGCAGCAGCGCGCCGCCTTCGATGCCCTGGCCCACGAATGCGAGGCGGCGGCGGGCGTCCACCGCACCGCGGAGGACACGGTGGACGAGCTCTACGGGCTCTCCACCACCCGGGCCACGATGGGACGGCTCTCCGCTTCGGGGCTGCACGCGCTGGCCGCCGCCCGTGAGGGAGTCCTGGCGGCGCAGCTCGCGACCCTCGTCGTCGCCGCCGTGGGCGTGCCCGCGGCGGAACAGCCGCCCCTGGTACTGGTGATCGACTCCTTCGAGGAGGCCCAGTACAGCGGCTCCCCCGAGCTGGGCCGCATGTGGGGCGTCTGGTCGGGGCTCCAGAAGGTCCATCCACGGCTGCGGACCGTCGTCGCCGGGCGGCTGCTGGAGAGGCATCCGGCCCGGGTGGTGCAGCCGCTGGCCATCGAGCTGCGCGACCTCGACCACGAGGCCGCGGTGGCCCTGCTGGTGTCCTGCGGCGTCACGGACGAGCGGCTGGCCGTGAAGCTCGCCGAGCGCGTGGGAGGGCACCCGCTGAGCCTGAAGCTGGCCGCGCGGGCGGCCGTGCAGGCGGCCGAAAGCGACAGGGACGGGGGCAACGGCGACGGGGCCCAGTACCTGAACGCGCTGATCGAGAGCCTGCCGCGGCGACGCCGGCACTTCTTCCGCGCGGTCGACCAGATGCTGATCCAGGGGACCCTGTACGAGCGCCTCCTGGGCCGCATCCGCGACCCGGAGGTCCGCGCGCTGGCCCAGGCGGGACTGGGGCTGCGGTCCATCACCCCACGGCTGATCAGAGAGGTCCTCGCCGCGCCGTGCGGGCTCGTGGTGGAATCCGACGAGGAGGCCGAGCGGCTCTTCGAGCTGCTGTCCCGGCTCGATCTGGTGGAGTCCGCCGGTCAGGGGACGGTGTGCCACCGGTCCGACCTGCGGGCGATCATGCTGCGGCTGGCCGACCGGGCCCGCACGGACCAGATGCGCGCGGTGGGGAGGCTGGCCGTCGCCTACTACGCGGCCCAGGACGGTCCGGAGGCGCGGGCGGAGGAGATCTACCACCGGCTGCGGCTGAACGAGAGCCCCCGCAAGGTGGAACTGCGCTGGATGCCGGGCGTCGAGAGGTTGCTCGCCGGGGCCGAGCAGGACATGGCGGGACGGTCCGCCGCCTACCTCTCGGGACGCCTCGGCGGCCACGCCTCGGACGAGGTCATGGCGGAGGCGGACCAGGAGGACTGGGAGCGCATCACGGCCCACGAGGTGGAGGACCTGCTGTCCCAGGGGTACGCCGAAGCGGCCGCCGCCCGGCTCGACGGGCGGCGCCCGTGGACCGCGGGCAGCCCGCTGCACCCCCTGTGGGCGGAGACCCTGGACCGGCTGGGGCGGCGGCCGGAGGCCAGGGCGGCCGCCGAAGCGGCGGTACAGGACGCCGAAGAGGCCGGCTTCCCCGAGCTGCGGCTGGAACTGCTGCTGCTGTCGGCCCGGCTCGCGGAGGCGGACGGCGACGTGGGCGAGGCGGACGACGACCTCGCCGAGGCCGAGGAGGCTGCCAGGGGCCTGGGGCGGGGCTTCGAGGCACTGGGCGCCCTGCTGAGCCGGGCGCGGCTGGCGGCGGGCACCGAGGCGCACAACCACGAGATCGACGGCAGGCTCGCCGATCGGCTGCGTCGGCTGTCGAACGCCGAACTGGCCCGCCGGCCCGCGCTGGTGCGGGCCGCGGCCGCCGCGGTCTCGCGCGACCACCCCGAGGTCCTGGAACGCACCCTGGACGTGGTGGGCCTCCCGGAGACCGAGGAGGCGGTCCTGGAGTCCCTCGCGCAGGCCGTCGACCGTGTGGTTGCCGGCCGCCCCGAACTGCGCGGCCCGCTGCTGGGCCTGCTGGAGGACGCCGGCCCGTCGGACGGGGCGCTCTCCTCCGGCAGTACGCACACCGGGGTGCTGGGCATCCTGCGTGCCGCGCGGGCGCGCGGCACGCTCGACCGGCTCGCCGGGAGGCTGCTGCACCTCGACGACCGCAGTGGCGAACTCGCCTCGGGGGTTGCGGCGGCGATGGCCTCGGGCGCCCCTGCCGACGCCGGGCAGGCCACCCGTACGGCCGAGCGGCACCTGGCACGGGACCCGGCCGACGGCGACCGGGCCGCGGCACGTCCCGCAGGAGGATCCCCCACCCCCGTCGAAGGGAACGGCCACAGAGCGGCCTGATCGACCATGAGCGACCCTTATCTGTCCCAGGACGACGTCGCACGGCTGCGCGACGTCGCGGTGGAATCGAATCTCGCCGATCCGGCCCGGCGCCCTCTTCTGTTCGCGGGCATCCTCCCGAAGTACCGCGGTTCGCTGCCGTTCGTCCCGGCGCCCGGCCCGCAGGTGCAGTCGGACCTCAACGAGATGAACCACGTGGAGCGGCTGATCGACGGCAGCGTGCCGCTCGCCCAGTGGCTCCGGAACGCCGCCGACCAGCTCACCGACGCCGCCGCCCGCGACGTGTTCCTGAAAGCCCTGGACCGGGTGTCGCGCGACGCCGCCGGAGAGCCCGACGTCGCACCCGACGTGCCCACCGGAGAGACCAAGGAAGAGATCGTCTTCCGGGACGACACGGTCCCCTTCGAGTTCCTCGGCGGCGGCGCGCTGGCCGGCAGGGCGGTCGCGCGCGTCAAGGTGCTGCCGTACCAGGGGGGCGCGCTGCTCCAGCCGGTGGCACTGCCGCACACCGGCACCGGCTGGCTCATCGCCCCCGACCTGCTCGTCACGAACCACCACGTGGTCAACGCCCGCAACCGCAGCGCCGGCGAGCAGCAGTCGGCGGACCCGACGGACCTGCAGCTCCAGGCGCAGGGGGCGCGCTGCCGCTTCGACTACGTCAGCGAGGACGACCCGACGGCCGAGGAGACCGCGGCGAGCGAACTCGCGGCCTGGGACGAGGAACTGGACTACGCGGTGCTGCGGCTGGCCGAGGCACGGCCCGGACCCTTCCTCCGCATCGCCACGCAGGCGCTTGCCGTGCCCAAGGACACGCCGGTGCCGGTCAACATCATCCAGCACCCGGGGGGCGAGCCGAAGCGGATCGCGCTGCGCAACAACCTCGCCTTCGAGGCGGACGAACGGGACGTGCGGTACTTCACCGACACCCGGGGCGGTTCCTCCGGGTCGCCGGTGCTGACCGACGACTGGACGGTCGTGGCGCTGCACCGCGGCACGCGCCGGGTGTCCGACGTCAGTTTCCAGGGCAAGAGCACGGCCTTCGTGAACGTGGGGACGCAACTGAGCGCCGTCATGGAGCACCTGCGCGAGTACAGCGCGCAGGTCCACAAGGAGATCGCGGCGGCCCAGTCGACGCTGGCGCGGCAGGGACAGGCACAGGAGGTGTGAGATGCGTGGCGGATCACCGGTGGCGACGGGACCCGAGCAGGTCTTCAGGGAGGACCTGCTCGAGGTCGCCGCACGCGTACGCAAGGGACTGGAGGCGGAGATCCCCGAGTCCGCCGAGGAGCTCGCGCCCCGAGAGGCGACGGCAGGCCGGATCGGACGCGCCGCCCTGGAGGAGCGAGCCGGGGTGCTGGAGGCGGGGGTTCGCGGGCTGGAGAAGCTGGCGGCCGGCCGCGGCGGGGACGTGGACGAGGACGAGCACTTCGGGGTGGAGGCGATCGTCCTGCTCGAAGGCCGCCCGGCGATCCTGGTCCAGGGCCAGGACTTCGCCCCGCCCGCGGGCGACTGGGCGCTGCTGGAGGGCCAGCGGCCGGGCATCCGCGAGTCGATCGCCCGGGTCGGCCGGGTGGAGGTCACCGGGCACGCGGAACTGGACTGGCTGGGCACGGGCTTCCTGGTGTCGCCGTTCGCCGTGATGACCAACCGGCACGTCGCCGCCGAGTTCACGCGCGCGGACGGGGAGGGCGGGTTCACCTTCCGCCAGGGCATGGGGGCCCGCCTCGACACAGCCGAGGAGCTCGGCGCGGCGGTCGCCGACGACTCGTTCGAGTTCGAGGTCACCGAGGTGATCGGCATCCACCCGGCCGTCGACATGGCACTGCTGCGGGTCTCCCCCTCGACGCGCGGCGGCGGCGTGCTGCCGACGCCGCTCGCGGTCGCGGGCGACGCCCCGCCGGAGCTGGCGGGGCGTCCCGTGTACGTGGTCGGCTATCCGGCGGCTGACGGCCGCCGCAACGAGCCGGAGGCCATGAGCCGCATCTTCATGGACATCTACAACGTGAAGCGGCTGCAGCCAGGCACGGCGACGGGCCTGGTCCCGGACGGGGCCGGTTCCACGATGACGCACGACTGCTCCACCCTCGGCGGCAACAGCGGTTCACCGGTCTTCGACCTCGCCGACCACCGGGTGCTCGGTCTGCACTTCGGCGGCAGGTTCCGCTCCGGCAACTTCGCCGTGCCGCTGTTCCATCTGATCGACGACCCCCTGCTGGAGCGGGCGGAGGTCAACTGGGTGTAGCGGTCGGCGGGACGGCGGCGCGGACGCGCGGCCGCCCGTGGTCATCGTCGAAACGGGTCGGGCAGGGCCGAGTGGCTCCGCAACGCCCCCTGCAAGGCACCCGTAGGGCGTTGCGGTCGGAGAAGAGGCCGTCCGAGTGAGGAGGCCGAAGATGTTGGTGGAGGCACTGGCGGCGCTGGCAGCGGCTGGCGGTAGTGCGGTGGTGCAGGCTGCGGGGACCGATGCGTGGGCCGGGTTCCGGCAGGCGGTTGCGGGCTGGTTCGGGCGGGGCGACGGCCGGCAAGAGCGAGCGGAGCTGGAGCGGTTGGAAAGGACCGTGACCGCCCTCCAGACGGCGGACCCGGCTCAGGCGGAGCGGGCGCGAATCAGCCAGGAAGCCTCCTGGCAGGCACGTATCGAGGCCGCGCTGGAAAACCTGGACGAGGAAGAGCGCGGCCGTGCGGCCGACCAGCTGCGGGCCCTGCTGGCCCGACACGTCCCTGAGGTCCGGGTGACAGCCGGGCCGGGCGGGGTGGCCACCGGTGGCGGCATGGACATCCATGCCGAGGAGGGGTCCATCGCAGCCGGGGTCATACACGGAGGCGCGTCCATCGGCCCCCCTCCGGCGGCGGATCCGCCCATGGGCCGAGCGGATCGGCACGCCCCAGCCCGCTCTCCGGCCCGACACCCGACTCCCTGTGCGGACCAGGAGGTGTTTCCGCCAGCGATCACAGTCTCGCCGTCGGCCGGGCCGGCAAGGTCGAGTTTCACGCCGCGCCACGTCCCCCGGTGACCTGGCCGCACCAGGTCGGCGTGCTGCCCAGGGAAGCCGACTGCTTCCAGGACCGTGCCACCGCCCGGGAGCTCAGTCACGGGGCGGACGGGAACGCGACCTCGGCGCTCTGCCAGGTGTTGGTCGGCCTCGGCGGAGTCGGCAAGACCCAGCTCGCTGCCCACCACGCCCGCACTTTGTGGCAGACGGCGCAGCTGGACCTGCTGGTGTGGGTCACCGCAGCCACCCGTGATGCGGTCGTCACCGGCTACGCCCAGGCGGCGGCCGAGATCCTCGGCGCGGACCCCGCCGGCCAGGAGTCCGCCGCGCGCTCGTTCCTGGCCTGGTTGGAGCCCAAGCCCGCCATCGAGCGCCGCTGGCTGGTCGTGCTGGACGACCTCGCAGACCCTGCCGATCTGCGCAACCTATGGCCTCCTGCCAGCAACCACGGCCGCACCCTGGTCACCACCCGCCGCCGCGACGCCGCCCTGACCGGACACGGCCGACGACTGGTACGGATGGGCCTGTTCACCGAGGATGAGGCAGCCGCCTACCTCACCACCTCCCTGGCTGCGCACGACCGCCACGAGCCCGCCGACCAACTCCTCGGCCTTGCCGACGACCTCGGCCACCTGCCGCTGGCGCTGTCTCAGGCCGTCGCCTACCTCTCCGACGTCGACCTGGACTGTGCCACCTACCGACGCAGGCTGTGCGACCGCGCGCGCTCCCTCTCCGACGCGCTGCCCGACCCGTCGGGGCTGCCCGACGACCAGGCCACCACGGTCGCCGCCGCCTGGTCCCTGTCCATCGAGAGCGCCGACCGCCTCCCGCCGGCGGGGCTTGCCCGCCCCATGCTGCAGCTCGCCTCGATGCTCGACCCCAACGGCATCCCCATCGCCGTCCTGACCAGTCCGCCGGCGCTGGACCACCTCGCCCGGCACCGTGGTGCCGGCCCGGAGCACACGGGTGCCGGAAAGGTCACGGTCCCGGACGCGGCACAGGCACTGCGTGCGCTGCACCGCCTCAGCCTGATCGACCACACCCCCGACAGCCCACAGCACACCGTCCGGGTCCACCAGCTCCTCCAACGTGCCATCCGCGACCGCCTCCCCGCAGGCCAGCACGACCGACTCGCCCGTACCGCCGCCGATGCCCTGATCGCAGCCTGGCCCGAAGTCGAACGCGACACCACCCTCGCCCAAGCCCTGCGAGCCAGCACCGAGGCGCTCACCCTCCACGCCGAGGACGCCCTCTACCAGCCCGATACCCACCCCGCCCTCATCCGCACCGGCTTGAGCCTCGGTGAGGCCGGCCAGGTCGCGGCCGCCCTGCACCACATGCAGCACGTTGCCAACGCCACCCAGCACCGGCTGAGTCCCGACCACCCCGACACCCTCACCGCCCGGAGCCACGTCGGCTCCTGGCAGGGGGCGACGGGGGACGCGGCCGGGGCCGCCACGGCCTTCGAGGAACTGTTCACCGATCTGGAACGCGTACTGGGGCCCGATCACCCCGACACCCTGGTGTGTCGGGGCAAACTCGCCTACTGGCGGGGGGAAGCGGGGGACGCGGCCGGGGCCGCCAGGGCGTTCGAGGAGCTGCTCACGGACCGGGTGCGGGTGCTGGGCCCCGACCACCCCGACACCCTGATCACCCGGGGCAACCTCGCCTTCTTGCGTGGGGAAGCGGGGGACGCGGCGGGAGCGGCCGCGGCCTTCGAGGAGCTGCTCACGGACCGGGGGCGTGTGCTGGGGCCCGACCACCCCGACACCCTCTGCACCCGGGGCAACCATGCCTCCTGGCGAGGGAAGGCCGGGGATGCGGCCGGGGCCGCCACGGCCTTCGAGGAGCTGCTCACGGATCTGGAACGCGTACTGGGACCCGACCACGCCGACACCCTCTGTGCCCGGGGCAACCATGCCTCCTGGCGAGGGGAGGCAGGGGATGCGGCCGGGGCCGCCACGGCCTTCGGCGAACTGTTCACCGATCTGGAACGCGTACTGGGGTCCGACCACCCCGCCACCCTGTCCACGCGGGGCAACCTCGCCTACTGGCGGGGGCAGGCAGGGGACGCGGCCGGGGCCGCCACGGCCTTCGAGGAGCTGCTCACGGATCTGGAACGCGTGCTGGGGCCGGACCACCCCGACACCCTCGGCACCAGGAACGACCCCGCGTACTGGCGAGGGCGGCGGCAATGGCGGCTGATCACCAATCGGATCAGATCGGTGATGTGCGGCGAGTGACATCCGTTCGCCCCCCCTGACGCCGGGTGTTGGGCGCACACCAACGGTGGTGGGTGGTGCTGCTGTCCACCAGAGCCACCTGTCGGGGAACTCCGCCCGGCCGTTGCGGTCACCGGCAGGACCGAGGGCCGCCCCTGACCGGCCCGTGGGACCGTCCTTAATCCGGTGCTCGTCGTGCGGTGCGCCCCCTACAGTGACGCCCGATGACACTCTTACACGCTCATGACTACGGGGGCGACGGCCCCCAACTGGTTCTCCTGCACGGTTACGGACGGTCGCTCGCCGACTGGGACGCCTCGGCCGCCCTCCTCACCGCCGGGCACCGCGTCCTCGCCGTCGACCTTCCCGGGCACGGCCGCTCCCCCTCCCTCTCCCCCTGGACCATCCCCGCCGTGGTGCGGCGCATCGCGGACACGCTCGACGCGCACGGCGTGCCGGAGGCCGTTGTGGTGGGTCATTCCCTGGGCGGCGTGGTCGCGGTCGAGTACGCCCGGGCGGACCCGGGCCGTGCCCGTGCCGCCGTGAATCTCGACGGCTTCTGGTGGGGACGCGAGTACCCCGGCGCCGAACGGGTCGGTGAGGGGCTGCTGGCATCGGCCGGCATCATCGCGCCACCCCAGTACATCGCGGAGAAGGTCAGCAACTCCGCCCGGTTCGGAATCCCCGCCGAACGTGCGGAGGCGACGGCCCGCGCGGCCGCACGCCCGTTACCCGACGGCACGTGGCAGACGCTGCCGGAGCGGGCGGAGGCGCTGGAGCTCTTCGACGAACTCCACAGGGTCTTCGCGCGCGGTGTCACCCCATGGCTGGAGGGGGTCGGCCTCCCGCTGCTGATCGTGCAGGCCGGCCGCCAGCTGCCCTCTGCGCCCGGGCTGGAGTGGTTCGGCGAATTCAGCGCCCGGTTCGCCCGAGGGGTCACCGAGGAGCTGGCCGCGCTCTCCGGCACTCGGCCGACGATCAGCGTCGACCGGATCGACGCCACCCATCTCATGAACCTGGAGACCCCGCAAGCGGTGGCGGCGCTGGTCGCCGCCTTCGTCCGGGGCCTGCCCGGCTAGCGGGTCCGCCCCGCCGTCGACGTGGCCCTGGCGATGAGCAGGGCCACGTCGTCATGGTCTCCCGGGTGCCGCATGGTGTGCAGGAGCAGGTCGCAGGTCTCGTCCAACGACCGGCCGGGGTCATCGAGGACCTCGAGGAGAACCGCGAGGCGTGTGTCGATCGGATCGTCGCGGGTTTCGACCAGGCCGTCGGTGTAGAGGACGAGCTGGTCGCCCACGTCGATCGCGAGGCTGGTGGTGCGGAAGGCGACACCACAGCCGCCCAGCGGCGCGCCGGTGGGCAGGTCGAGGAGCTCGCGCCCGCCGCCGCGCCGGAGGAGGACGGGCGGCAGGTGCCCGGCCAGGGAGAGGTGACACTGCGCCGTGTGGGGGTCGTAGACGGCATAGACACAGGTCGCGATCGTGTCGAGACCTTCGGTGACGTGATCGAGATGGTGAAGGACCTGGGCGGGGGCCAGATCCAGATCGGCCAGCGTCCGGGTGGCGGTGCGCAGCTGGCCCATGCTGGCTGCGGCTCCTACGCCGCTGCCCATGACGTCGCCGACGACGAGTGCGGTCTTGTCGCCGCTCAGGGGGATCACGTCGAACCAGTCGCCGCCGATCTCCATGGTGGCCTGGGCGGGGCGGTAGCGGGTGGCGACCTCCAGGCCCGGCCGCCGCGGTGGCGTGTGGGGCAGCAGGCTGCGCTGGAGGGTCAGGGCGGTGTGGCGCTGTTCCTCGACTGCCCGGTGACGCTCGGTGACGTCCACGCTGGAGGTGGCCACGCCCAGCACGGTCCCGTTGGGGGCTTCGAGCCGGTAGAACGAGACCGACCAGGCGTGATCGTGGTCCGGGTCGGCCGGAGTACGGCCGACGGTGTACTGGTCCACGATGGGAACGCCGGTGGCCAGGACCTCGCGCATCGCGGCTTCGAAGGACGGGTCCACGGCCGGCAGCACCTCGTGAACGTGGCGGCCGATGTGCTCGGCCGCCGGCAACCCGTTGAGGCGCTCCTCTGCCGGGTTGACCGACACGTACCGAAGGTCCGTGTCCAGCACGCCCAGTCCGACCGGCGACTGGGCCACCAGTCTGGCGGACAGTGCCAGGTCCCGTTCGACCTGCCGTACCGTCGCCTGGTCCGCGGCCAGGCCCAGGGCGTAGTACTCCTGCTGGGAGTCCAGCAGCCGCATGTTGCGGAACTCCACCATCCGGGTGCTGCCGTCCTTGTGCCGGACGGGGAACGCCCCCACCCAGCTGCCCCCGCCTTCCATGACCTGGGCGAACATGCCCATCACGAGCGGCAGCTGCTCTTCGTGGACCAGCAGGTGGCCTGCGAACTCGCCGAGGGCCTCCTCGGCGGTGTACCCGAACAGGTCTTCGGCCTGCGGGCTCCACAGATCGATCCTGCCGTCGGCGTCCAGGAGAACGGCGGCCACGCTGAGCACGTCGAGCAGGCCGCCCGGCCCGGACGCAGCGGCACGCGCCCCGTCCGGACCGCCCCCCAAGGGCTCGATTGCACCCATCTCCGGGCTCTCCTTCCGGCCGCCGAAGGCTGCCGCCCCGGCTGCGACCTGTGCCGGGCAGTGATCACGTACCGGCGTTTGTGCTCCCAGCCATCTCATCGTCCCCCGCCCCGGGACGCACGTGCACGCCACGCCGGCGGAGGGCTGACCCTTCCGCCGCCCTGTTCGGCCGTAGCGGCCCCGTGCGGCCGGGGTCAGGCCGCCGGCGTAACCGAAGGCGCGCGTGCCGGCCCCGCGGGCGGCCTCGATGCCGGGGGCGGCGACCTGCTCGCGGATCCAGGGTGAGGGGAATGGGGGAATCAGGGACGGTGTGGCGTCGTGGGCGGCAGGATGGGCGCATGGACCGTGGGGATGTGGGGCCGGGCCGGTCCCGACCGATGGTGGTGCGGGTTCCCGTGGAGCCGGTGGAGGCCGCGGTGGAAGCCGACGCGGTGGACGCCGTGGCGCGCACCGCCGATGTCGTGGTGCGCGGCCCGCTGTTCGGCGTGGCGGCGCAGTACGCCGGGGAATCGCGGTGGCAGGTGGTGCTCGCGGTGACGGACGGCTGCCCGCAGCAGGCGCGCGACGGGCTGAACTCCCGCTTGTGGTTCCGTGCGAAGGACGATGCGCGCGACCGGGTGGAGCGGCGCGCCCTGCTGGCGGCGGTCGCCCGGCTGGAGAGCGAGCGCGTCGACGAACTCGACGTGGAGGGGACCCGGTACCGGGTCGTGCGGGCCGAGGAGTACGCGGGGGCGGGACCGGGCGGTATCGAGCAGCCGCGGCCCACCGATCCCGAGCCCCTCTCCCCCGACTGGGACCGTGCCGGCAAGGGGCCGGGAGTCGATGAGGGCCTGGTCCTGGACCCGGACGCGCCGGTCACCCCCACCCAGGCTCTGGAACGGCTGGCCCTCCGGGGCCTGTGCTACACCGGGGAACGGTTCCCCGAAGACGTACGCGCCGACGCACTGCGGGCGCTGGACACCCACCCGGACGTCCTGCTGTTGCCGGCGACCTTCGCGGTCGTGGAGCAGACCGCGAGCGGCTGGACTCCGGTCACCGGTCCGCACGCGAGTGCGCACGAAGCCCGCAAGTCATTGGACTTCGCCCTGACATGGGTGTGGCCGCGGATGCGGGGCCACATCCCCCAGGACGCCGGCCCTCACACCGATGCCCGCACCTGGGCGGATGACGGCGGAGCGGGTGGGGCGCCGGACGGCCCGCGGCCCGCGGAGCTGGCCGCGTACGCCGAGGCCGGCGATACCCTCCGGGCCGGGCGCGTCAACCAGCTGGACTTCCAGGGCACCGTGTACCAGATCGTCCGCACCCGCCGCCTGCTGCGCTGGGGCCCCGACGGGCCCGAGGGCCCGCGCCCGTCCGACGTCAACAGCCAGGACCCCTCGCGCATCCACCTTCGGCTCGACGAGGACGGCCACGTCCTGCCCGAAGGCTGATCCGCAGCCGGGCTACTGCGCGGTGGTCTCCTGCACCGCCCACGCCAGGTACTCCTCCGAGGCTTCGACGATCGGCCCCACGATCCACTGGGGCACGTCATGCGGGTGCTGTTGGAGCACCCACGCCTTCAATGCGGCGGCCTTCTCGGTGGTCGTCTGGAAGGAGAGCCGGTACTCCCGCTCGTGCTGTACGGCGCCCTTCGCCCACGCTGGTCCTCCTCGATCGGGTTGACCCGACCCTACCCACGGCCGGGTCGGAGCACGGTCACCCGGGCGAGGGCCCAGGACGTGTGGTCGAACGCCGTATTGGCGTTGGCGTCCTCGACGACCAGGTTCAGCAGTTTCACCCCGCGGACGTCGAGATCCACCTGCACGGGACCGCCCGCGCCGGTGAGTTTGCCGCTGGTGAACAGCACCTTCCCGTCGCCCCTCACCGAGGCCTGCGTCCCGCCGGTGGCGGCCTGGTTCTTCGAGAAGTCGTCGATGCCGACGAGAGCGGTGAAGCGGTCCGCCGCTCCGCCGAGGTGGTAGACGATCTCGGAGGGCGCATGGACGCCGAGGCCCTTCGCGTACGTCACTCCGCCGAACGAGATCGGCGTGCCGTCGCCGGCCGCGCTGCGCCCGTTGGACCGGTCGCGTTCCACCGGCCCCCAGCCGTTGGTGGCGTGCGTAGGCGCCCTTCGCGCCGCCCGCGTTGGCGGCGATCGTCTCCTTCGCACCGTTGTGCCACAGGTACTGCGGGTAGTACTCGTGCGCGTGCCCGTGGTCGATGTATCCGTAGAACTCCTCGAAACCACGGGAGTTGGGGTGGCTGGGCTGGTCGCCCTCCTCCGGTCCGAAGCCCCACTTCCCGATCACCGCGGTCGTAGCCGCGGGTGCGCAGCACTTCTGCGAAGGTGGTGTCGCCGGCCTTCAGCGCCCCGGGGGCGCCGCTCGGATTGGCCCGGACGGCGGAGTGGCCGGTGTGCAGGCCGGTCAGCAGCGAGCAGCGGGAGGGCGCGCAGACCGCGGCGGTCGAGTAGGCGTCGGTGAACCTCAGGCCCTCGGCGGCGAGCTGGTCGATCCGGGGTGTGGTGATCAGCTTCTGGCCGTACGCGCCGAGGTCGCCGTGGCCGAGGTCGTCGGCGAGGATCACGACGAGGTTCGGAGGTGCCGGGGCGACGGCCGGTGCGGCCCGGGGTGGCTGGGCCGCCTCGGCCTCCGGTGCGGCGGGGAGCGCGCCGAGGCCGAGGGCGGCCACTTTCGGTCCTCCCCCCGCCGCCGGCCCGCTCTCCCGTCCCTGTCTCTTTTACACATCCCCAAGCCACTGAGACCAGCAGAAATATCTATTCCGGCTTCTTCCTGATAAAAAAAAAAAAAAAAAAAAAGGAAAA
>NZ_JARAYQ010000086.1:0-30517 GCF_033794505.1 Streptomyces sp. MB09-01
CCGCGCGGCAGGTGGGACGACAGAATGGCCTGATGAGCGTCACCATCGACATCGCCGGACTCCCCGCAGAGCGGATCACCTTCGCGCCCTCCCCGCTCGCGGAGCTCTGCATGGCGCTGCACGCGCTCTCCCAGCCCGCCCATCACCCCGGGCTCTCCTCCTGGACCACCGCGACCGCCGCCTCGCTCGATCCGTGCCTCGCGGACCGGCTGCTGGAGGGCGAGTTCATGTGGCGGAGCTCCTTCTCCGACATCTTCATGGCCTTCGCCGGGATCACCGGCGGGACCGGGGTCCCCGCCGGGACCCTGGCCGAGGAGCTCGACGTACTCGACCGGCTGGACGACGAGCAGTTCGTGCTGGCCGCACTGGAGCACTGCTGGCTGGCGCTCTACAACGAGGGCGGCGGCCCGTCCCCGCTCACGAACCCGGCGGCCCGGGCCAAGGCGCTGGAGGTGGCCGCCGCCCGCGGCCCCCACCAGCTGGAGTTCTCCGTACGCCTGCTGGACGACACCGCCGGCGTACGGGTGTGGATGCGCCGGCTCCTGGAGGACTGCGACGAGGCCTTCTTCGCGGAGACCTGGAAGCGCGTGGAGCCGGGGCAGAGTGCCGACGCCCGGCACAAGACCGAACTGCTGCGCCGCAAGGGGCTGCCGGCCGCGCTGAGGGAGGTCTCCACGGCGCTCAGCGTCGACGAGGGCCTCACCACCATCACGGCCGACAAGATGGTCCACGGGGCGACGACCGCGACCGACCCGCGAATAGGCAGCGGCCTCGTCTTCGTGCCGACCAACTTCGGCTGGCCGCATCTGCTCGTGGGGCACGCACCGGGCTGGCGGCCGGTGGTCCACTATCCGCTCGGCACCCCCGAACTGGCCTCCGCGCCGGGCTCGGTGGAGCTGCTCCAGCGGCGGATGGAGGCACTGGCCCATCCCATGCGGATGATGCTGTGCCGGAGTCTGGCCCGGGCTCCGTACACGACGAGCGAGCTGGCGACCGTGTACGGGATCACCGCGCCGGAGGTGTCACGGCATCTGGCCGTCCTGAAGAAGGCCGGCCTGATGCACACGCGACGACAAGGCCGCTACGCCCAGCACCAGTTGGATCTTGGGGCGGTCGCCCGCATCGGGTCCGACTTCATCGAGGGCGTCCTCCGCTAGGCGGAACCGGTGTGCGGTTTTGGCCGGTTTCCATCGGCGCAGAGTCACCGATATACGGAATTCATAAACCGAAAACAGCGAAAACTCTGGCCATGGTGGCCACTTGCTGTCTAACGTGCGCTCACTGTTTCCCCACCTGACGCACCCCGATTCTGCGCTTCAGCTGCACCGCGCTCCGCCTTGCTGTGCCCTGCTCTGCCTTGCTGTGCCCAGATCCGCCCGCCCTGCTCGCCTTTGTCGTGGAAGGACCTTCATGCCCTCACGCCGTATAGCCGCAGCAACCGCCGCCCTGGCCGCAGCGGCCCTCGTCTCACCGCTGCTGCTCGCCGGACCGGCCGGAGCCACCGGGAGCCCGCAGAGCGACGCCGCCCGCGGTGACGCGCTCGCCAAGAAGCTGGTCAAGGAAGCGACCGGCAAGGGCGCCTACAACCACCTCAAGGTCCTGCAGTCACTGGCCGACTACAACAACGGCAACCGCGCGGCCGGCTCCAAGGGCCACGAGCAGTCGGCCAAGTACGTCGAGGCCGTGATGAAGGCGGCCGGCTACCAGGTCACCCGCAACGAGTTCGACTTCGTCTACGTCGAGACCATCGAGGAGAAGCTGACGGTGGGCGGCGCGAACCAGCGCGACGTACCGATCCACCTGATGTCGTACACGGCGAACAGCCCGGAGGGCGGCGTGACCGCCCAGGTCGCCGTCGCCCCGGTCGACGCGGACGGTACGAACGGCTGCGAGCCGGGCGACTTCGCCTCCGGCACCTTCACCGGCAAGATCGCCCTGGTCAAGCGCGGCGGCTGCACCTTCGCGGTGAAGCAGCAGAACGCGGCGGCGGCCGGCGCGGTCGGCGCGGTCATCTACAACAACACCGCGGGCGCCCTCAACGGAACCCTCGGCGACCCTAACGCGGGCAAGGTCCCGACGGGCGGCATCACCCAGGAGGACGGCGAGAAGCTCGCCGCCGAGGCCGCGGCCGGCCCGGTCGAGGTCACCCTCGACATCCGCCAGCTGCGCGAGAACCGCAAGACGTTCAACGTCATCGCCGAGACCAAGGGCGGCGACGCGGACAACACCGTCTTCCTCGGCGCGCACCTCGACTCGGTCGCCGCGGGCCCGGGCATCAACGACAACGGCTCCGGCTCGGCGGGCATCCTCCAGGTCGCCCAGCGGCTCGCGAGCGAGCAGAAGAAGGTCAAGAACAAGGTCAAGTTCGCCTGGTGGTCGGCGGAGGAGTTCGGCCTGCTCGGCTCGGAGGCGTACGTCGCCGGGCTGACGGACGAGCAGAAGAAGCAGATCAAGCTCTACCTCAACTTCGACATGATCGCCTCGCCGAACTCCGCGTACTTCGTCTACGACGGCGACGACTCGGACGCCACCGGCGCGGGCCCCGGCCCGGCCGGCTCCGCCCAGCTGGAGAAGGGGATCACCGACTTCCTCGACTCGAAGAAGATCCCGCACGAGGGCACGGACTTCTCCGGCCGCTCGGACTACGGCCCGTTCATCGAGGTCGGCATCCCGTCCGGCGGCACCTTCACCGGCGCCGAGGGCATCAAGACCCCGGAGCAGGCCGCGAAGTTCGGCGGCCAGGCGGGCGTCGCCTACGACGTGAACTACCACGGCAAGGGTGACGACATCACCAACATCGACCAGAAGGCGCTCGACATCAACGTCGACGTCATCGCGGACGCGGTCGGCCACTACGCGCACGACCTGGCCCCGCTGTCGAAGCCGGTCGTCTCGACGCCGACGGGCGGCTCGGGCAGCGGCGGCGGCCTCCACCAGGGCCACGACGAGGTCGACCAGTAGGAACCGAACCGTCGGGCTGGGCCGATCTCCGGCCCGGCCCGACGGCCGGCACCATCCGGCCCCGCCGCCGATCGAGGCGCGGGGCCCGGGGCAGCGCCCCGCCCTTCCGCCCTGCCGGCGATCGAGGCGCGGGGCAGCGCCCCGGCGACGGCGCCGCAGGTCCGCGTCAGCCGGTGGCGGGGCCGCCCCAGGCCCTGATCCCGACGGGCTGGCAGAGCCACAGGAAGTCCCCCAGCCCGCCGCGGGCGGTCAGCTCCGCCGCCTCACCCGCGCAGGCCAGCGCCCGCACGTACGCCCCCGGATCCGCCGAGGCCAGCGCCAGCGCGGGCCGGGCGCCCGAGACGCCGAGGGCGCTGAGCGCCTCGCGCTGGGTCAGCAGGACCGAGTCCGGGCCCGCACAGGAGTCCAGCGCCACGTGCGCGGTGACGTCGCAGCTGCCGTCCGGGACGGGCGGGACCTCGCGGCCCGCCCGGAAACCCGTCAGGGTGCCGTACGGCGGCCTCGCGTCGCGGGTGTGGGCGTAGTCCACCGCCACCGCCAGCCCCCGCTCCAGGCTCGCCACGGCCGCCGCCCAGGCCTCGTCGCGCGCCCGGCCGATCTCCGCCCGGCCGGCCTCCGCACCACCGGCCGTGGCGCCGGCCGCGCCGCCGGCCTCCGCGCCTCCGGCCTCCCCGCCGTCGCCGGGCCACCACCGCTCCAGCCAGGCCCGGTCCGCGTCGTCCAGCGGGCCGCCGGGGCTCTCCGTACCGTCCGGGGCGACCAGGACGTAGCGCCCGTCCTCCGCGATCTCCAGCGGCACGTTGTCCAGCCACTCGTTGGCGAAGAGCAGCCCCGTCGTCCGTTCGGGTGGGGCCGCGACCCAGCGGATCCGCGGATCGAGCCCGGCGGGCCGCTCCGCGCGCTCGACGGCGTACGGGACCACCCGTGCGGCCGTCTCAGGGTCCAGCGCGGCCAGCACCCCGGCCAGCAGCTCCCCGCGCCCGGCCCCCACGTCGACCAGGTCCAGCCCCTGCGGGTGCCCGAGCTCGGCGTCCACCCACCGCAGCAGCCGGGCCACGGCTCCCGCGTACAGCGAGGAGGCGTGCACCGAGGTGCGGAAGTGTCCGGCGGGCCCGGGCCCGCCCGGGCGCACGTAGAAGCCGCCGGGCCCGTACAGGGCGGCGTCCATCGCGTCGCGCCACCGGACCGGAGTCGCATGTCCCACCTGGGTGCTCACCCCACAAAGGCTAAGGTCGCCCTCCACCTTGCGGAGTACGCCCCTGTTGCCAGGTTCGAACCTCTGGTTGACTCCAGCACCTATCACCGTTCCCTACTCTGGGTTACGTGCAGCGCCTCTACGACTTCCTCCGCAGACACCCGACGGGCGTCGACAGCTTCTGGGCTGTCCTCTTCTTCGGGGTCTCGATGCTGAACGTCGTGGGTGAGCCCGACATCGGCAAGCCCCTGAAGATCGCCGCGGTGCCCGTGGTGATCGCGCTGAGCGCGGCCGTGGCCCTGCGCCGCAAATGGACGCAGGCCATGTTCTGGCTCACCCTCGGGGCGGGCGTCTTCCAGCTGCTCATGGGGATCGTCGCCGGCGTCTACGACCTCGCCATGTTCGTGATCCTCTTCACGGTCGCCGCGAGCGAGGTCCCGCGCTGGGTCTCCCGCACCGCACTGGGCTGGGGGCTGGCGGCCGCACCGCTGTACTTCGTGCGCTTCGGCGTGGACAAGGGCAGCAACAGCGTCGACAACGTCCTCTTCGCCATCTTCATGATCATCCCCTTCGTGCTGGCCTGGGTGCTGGGCGACTCCCTGCGCACCCGCCGGGCCTACTACGCCCAGCTGATCGAGCGGAACCAGCGGCTGGAGAAGGAGCGCGAGGCCCAGGCCAAAGTGGCCGTGGCCGGCGAGCGCGCCAGGATCGCCCGCGAGCTGCACGACGTCGTCGCGCACAACGTCTCGGTGATGGTGGTCCAGGCGGACGGCGCGGCGTACGTCATGGACGTGGCCCCCGACCAGGCCAAGGAGGCCCTCCAGACCATCTCCGGCACCGGCCGCCAGGCCCTCGCCGAGATGCGCCGGCTGCTGGGCGTCCTGCGCACCGGCGAGCCGCAGGAGTCCGAGGACTACGTGCCGCAGCCCGACGTCGAACAGATCGAGGTCCTGGTCGAGCAGGTGCGGGCGGCCGGGCTCGCGGTGGACTTCGAGGTCGAGGGCGCGCCGCGTCGGCTGCCCAGCGGGGTCGAGCTGACGGCGTACCGGATCGTGCAGGAGGCGCTGACCAACACCCGCAAACACGGCGGCCCCGAGGCGAAGGCCAGCGTCCGGCTGGTCTACTTCGACGACGGACTCGGCCTGCTGGTCGAGGACGACGGCCGGGGCGCGGCCCACGAGCTGTACGAGGACGGCGGCGCGGACGGCGCCGGGCACGGGCTGATCGGCATGCGCGAGCGGATCGGTATGGTCGGCGGAACCCTGGACGCGGGCCCGCGTCCCGGCGGCGGCTTCCGGATCAGCGCACTGCTTCCCCTGAAGAAGAGATGACGAGGACGAGGTAACTGATGTCCATCCGAGTGATGCTGGTCGACGACCAGGTGCTGCTGCGCACCGGCTTCCGGATGGTGCTCGCCGCCCAGCCGGACATGGAGGTCGTCGCCGAGGCGGGCGACGGCCTGGAGGCGCTGGAGGTGCTGCGGGCCACGAAGGTGGACGTGGTGCTGATGGACGTCCGCATGCCGAGGCTGGACGGTGTCGAGGCGACGCGGCGGATCTGCGAGCCGCAGGAGCACCCGAAGGTCATCATCCTGACCACCTTCGACCTGGACGAGTACGCCTTCTCCGGCCTGAAGGCCGGTGCGAGCGGCTTCATGCTGAAGGACGTCCCGCCGGCCGAACTGCTGGGGGCCATCCGCTCGGTGCACAGTGGGGACGCGGTGGTCGCCCCGTCCACGACGCGGCGGCTGCTCGACCGCTTCGCGCCGATGCTCCCGACGACCACGCAGGAGCCGCAGAACAAGGAGATCGAGCGGCTGACGGAGCGCGAGCGCGAGGTCATGCTGCTGGTGGCCCAAGGGCTGTCGAACGGGGAGATCGCGGCCCGGCTGGTCCTGTCGGAGGCGACCGTGAAGACCCACGTGGGCCGCATCCTGACGAAGCTGGGGCTGCGCGACCGGGTCCAGGTCGTGGTGCTCGCGTACGAGACGGGGCTGGTCCGCGCGGGCGGCGGAGCCGGATAGTCCGCCTCACGAAAGATCCCCTCGGGCCGCCCTGACCCGAGGGGATCGCGCTACGCGGCTCAGCGGCCTCAGCGGCCTCAGCGGCCTCAGCGGATGACGTTACCTCGCGTGCCGCAGCCGTCCCCCCCGTCCGGCTCACGCGGCCGGCCCGGTCATCCAGCGGTCCGGACGGGCCGACGCACGGGAGGTACGGGCGCGGACGGCCTGGGCGGCCAGCAGGGCCGCGGCCTCGTCCGCCCCGCGCAGCCGGGCCGTGACCGTGCCGTTCGCGCCGGTGTCCACGTGTACGTCGGCAAGGCCGCGGGCGCGGGTCCAGGGGCCCTGGGTGAGGCGGACGCTCTGCACCTTGGCGTGCGGGACGATCTCCGTACGGCGGCACAGGCGGCCGTGCCGGGCGGCGAACACCTCCGGGGAGACGGCCAGCGCGTAGCCCTTCCACCACACCGGGACCACCCAGCGCGAGCCGGCGCGCGGGGAGCCGGAGAAGGACAGGGCCTCCAGGTCCACCCCGGGCAGCACCCGGGCGATCACGGCGTACGCGGCGGCCCGCGAGGCCACCGGGACCAGGACCTCGTTCTTGGAGCCCGCCACGGCCAGCTCCACGCGGACCCGGCCGCGCCGCCGCCACAGCAGCGGCTCCACGATCCGTACGGACTGCACGCGGCCCGGCGGCACGGTCTCGTGGGCCCGGTCCAGCATGCCGTGGTCCAGGCGCAGCCCGTCCGGGGACTCCGCCACCCGCCAGTCGTACTCCGCGAGGAAGCGGCCCGCGGTGGCCGCCCAGACCGCGCCGAGCAGCGGGAGCAGGGCGACGACGGCCGCCCACGGGCTGGAGCTGAACCACCACACGGCCACCGGCCCGACGACCCCGGCCGCGAGCGCCGCCAGAACGCCGAGGCTGAGCAGCAGCGACACGGCGAGTTCGCGCGGGCTCACGCGCAGGAGCTCCCGGTCGGGGGCCTCGCCGAGGCGCACCGCCTCCTCGGGGGCGAAGCCCGCCGCGCGGGCGAGGAGTTCGGCGCGCAGGGCGACGGCCTCCTTCTCGCCGAGGAAGGACAGCTGGTCCTTGTCGTCGGTGCCGATGACGTCGAGGCGCAGGCTGGCGACGCCGGTCAGCCGGGCCAGCAGGGGGCGGGTGACGTCCACGGCCTGGAGGCGGTCGAGGCGGATGTGCGCGGTGCGCCGGAAAAGCAGCCCGGTGCGGATGCGCAGTTCGGTGTCGGTCACGGCGTAGTGGGTGAACCACCAGCTCAGGAAGCCGTAGACGGCGAAGACGAGGACGACGCCGGCCAGCGCCAGCAGTCGCAGGAGGACGGAGAGGTCCGCCATCCACTTCTGGGCCTGGTCGCCCTGCTGGGCGATCACGCCGACGGTCGCGGCGATCGGCACCCAGGCGCGGCGCAGCGGCGTGAAGGGGTGCAGCCGCCGTCCGCCTGCGGCGGGCCCGGCGGCGGAGGCGGGAGCGGATGCGGGCCCGGCGGCTGAAGCGGGAGCCGATGCGGGCCCGGCGGCTGAAGCGGGAGCCGATGCGGGCCCGGCGGCTGAGGCGGAGGGGGCGGGAACCAGCGGGGCCTCGCGCTCCGGACCGGAGGTCACAGGCCCGCCGACCTTGCCTCGCCGAGGGCTGTGAGGCGGTCGCGCAGCCGCTCCGCCTCGGCCGGCACCAGGCCGGGGATCTTGGCGTCGGTGGCCGCCGCCGCCGTGTGCAGCTGTACGGAGGCCAGCCCGAAGCGCCGCTCCAGCGGGCCCGAGGCGACCTCGACCAGCTGCATCCGCCCGTAGGGGACCACGGTCTCCTCCCGCCACAGCACGCCCCGGCTGATCAGCAGGTCGTCCGCGCGCTCGGCGTACCGCCAGGACCGCCAGTTCCGGCCGAGCAGCACCCAGCCCCAGACCAGGACGGCGAGCCACGGCACCCCGAGGAACGCCCACCACGGGCCGGCCGTCAGCCCCAGTACGAGGGCGGTCACGACGGCGAACCCCGTCGTCCAGATCACCAGCAGCAGCCGCCGCAGAGTGAGCAGCCCGCCCGGCAGCCCCACCCACACGGGCCCGCCCGTCTCACCCTCTGTCCCCGTATCCATCCCTCCAGCCTAGGGCTGAGACAATGCCCGCATGACGGAGACCACGGTCGGCATCGGCGGAGCGGCGGAGAGCACCGACATGGTGCTCAACATCGGCCCCCAGCACCCTTCCACGCACGGCGTGCTGCGCCTGCGCCTCGTCCTGGACGGCGAGCGGATCGTCAGCGCCGAGCCCGTGGTCGGCTACATGCACCGCGGCGCCGAGAAACTCTTCGAGGCCCGCGACTACCGGCAGATCGTGATGCTCGCGAACCGCCACGACTGGCTGTCCGCGTTCTCCAACGAGCTCGGCGTGGTCATGGCCGTCGAGCGGATGCTCGGCATGGAGGTCCCCGAGCGGGCCGTGTGGATGCGGACCCTGCTCGCCGAGCTGAACCGGGTGCTGAACCACCTGATGTTCCTCGGCTCGTACCCCCTCGAACTGGGCGGGATCACTCCGATCTTCCACGCGTTCCGCGAGCGCGAGGAGCTCCAGGCCGTCATGGAGGAGATCTCCGGCGGCCGCATGCACTACATGTTCAACCGCGTCGGAGGCCTCAAGGAGGACCTGCCGGCCGGCTGGCTCGGCCGGGCCCGCGCCGCGATCGCCGACGTCCGCACCCGCATGGACGTCTACGACAAGCTGGTCCACGGCAACGAGATCTTCCGCGCCCGCACCCGCGGCGTCGGGGTCCTGTCCGCCGAGGCGGTGCACGCGTACGGGGTCTCCGGCCCGATCGCCCGCGCCTCCGGCGTCGACTTCGACCTGCGCCGCGACGAGCCGTACCTGGCCTACGGCGAGCTGCAGGACGTCCTCAAGGTCGTCACCCGCACCGAGGGCGACTGCCTGGCCCGCTTCGAGTGCCTGCTGGACCAGACCCACAACGCCCTCGACCTGGCCGTGGCCTGCCTCGACCGGATGGCGGAGCTGCCGCCGGGGCCGGTCAACCAGCGGCTGCCCAAGGTGCTGAAGGCGCCCGAGGGCCACACGTACGCCTGGACCGAGAACCCGCTCGGCATCAACGGCTACTACCTCGTCTCGAAGGGCGAGAAGACCCCGTACCGGCTGAAGCTGCGCAGCGCCTCGTACAACAACATCCAGGCCCTGGCCGTGCTGCTGCCCGGGCAGCTCGTCGCGGACATGGTGGCGATCCTGGGCTCGCTCTTCTTCGTGGTCGGCGACATCGACAAGTAGCGACCGCGCGAGCGGCCCCTTCGGCGGCAGACTGGGACGTCCGCAGTCCGACGAGGAGGTCGCCCGTGCCCGTCCCGATCATCATCGACTGCGATCCCGGGCACGACGACGCACTGGCGATCATGCTGGCGGCTGCGAACCCGGCGGTCGATCTGCTCGCCATCACCACGGTCGCCGGCAACCAGACGCTGGAGAAGACCTCCCTCAACGCCCGCCGGGTGTGCACCGTCGCCGGGATCACGGACGTTCCCATCGCCGCCGGCTGCGACCGGCCGCTGCTCCAGCGGCTGGCCGTCGCGGACGACGTGCACGGCGAATCCGGAATGGACGGACCGCAGTTCCCGGAACCCACCGTCGGCCTGGTCCCCGAGCACGCGGTGGAACTCATCCACCGGATCCTCGTGGAACACCCGGAGCCGGTCACCCTGGTCCCCACCGCCCCGCTGACCAACATCGCCCTGCTGCTGACCCGCTACCCGGACAGCGCCGCCCGCATCCGCGAGATCGTGCTGATGGGAGGCTCCACGGAGCGGGGCAACCGCACCCCGGCGTCCGAGTTCAACATCCACACCGACCCGGAGGCCGCGGACATCGTCTTCCGCAGCGGGGTACCCGTGACCATGTGCGGGCTCAACGTCACCCACCAGGCCCTGGCCACGCCCGAGGTCCTGGCCCGCTTCGAAGGCCTCGGCACCGAACTCGGCGACATCTGCGCCGGATTGCTGGCCTACTTCGCATCGACGTACAGCCGGCTGTGGAACATGCCCCACCCGCCGCTGCACGACCCCGTCGCGGTGGCCCGCGTGATCGACCCGGCCGTCGTGGAGTGCGTGGAGGCGAACGTCACCGTGGAACTGCACGGCCGGTACACGCGCGGGGCCACCGTCGTGGACCTCCACCGGTACCTGGACCGGCCGGTCAACGCGCAGGTCGCCGTGGCCCTCGACGCCCGGCTCTTCTGGGACCACATGGTCGACGCGGTCGCCGCCCTCGGCAGGCCCCGCCCGTGACCGCCGCGGGCCGGGCGGCGCTGCGGGCCGGGCGGCGCTGCGGGACCGGGTGCAGCAGGCCCACGGAGCGCGGCTCGCCGCCCGGCAGGGCTGATGTCGGTGGGGCAGGGCAGACTGGGGGCCATGTCCCACTCCCCCCGTCGGGCCTGCCCCGCCTGCGGCCGCGACTGCGCCGTCACCGCCGGACGGATCGCCCGCCACGACCCCCCGGCCGGGCGCGGACGCGGCGACCTGGTGTCCTGCCCCGGATCCCGGGCCCGGGTGGTGCTCGGCGCCTCCGCGCCGACGCTGGACGGCTTCGTGCTGCCCGAACACCCCGGTCAACTGCCGCTGTTCTGAGCGCGGTCTCCCCGATGACCGGGCCGGACGGGGGCGGGTGCTACGAGATCGCGGTGCGCAGCCGGACCACGTCGATCGGCTCGGTCTCGTCGTGGGCCGTCAGGTCGATGACCTGGCCCACAGCACGGGTCTCGGCGGTCGCCGGCTTGAACTCCGGTCCGGGGACGTCCTGGGCGGACTCCGCCTTGTGGACCGCGAGGGCCTCGGCGCCGACCACGTCGGCCAGGTCCTCGTTCTGGACCGCCTCGATCACCGCACGGGCCTGCGCCGCGTTCTTGGTGCCGAAGAAGTCGAAGCCGCCCTCGACGCGGGAGGCCGTGCGCCGCTGGGCCGCGTACGGGGCCACCGCCGCCGCCGGACGCCGCGCCGGGACCGCGGACGCGGGGGCAGAGGACGCCGGGGCCGAGGACGCGGGGAGCGCCGACGGCGCGGCGGGGGCCGCGGGCAGCGCCGCCTGCTGCGCCCTGCGGGCCAGCGCCCCCAGAGCCGCGTGGGCCCGGGCGTAGCCGACCGTGGTGGGCGCGCCCGCCGAGGTGCGCTCCTCGGAGACGGGCGGAAGTTCCTTCTGCGTGGCGGCCGGAGCCGCGGAGGCCTCGATGGCCAGCAGCCGGCGGCCCTCCAGGGCGCTGGCGCGCTCGGTCTCGGCGGTCGCGTAGCGCCGCAGCAGCGCCGCGTGCTCGCCGCGCAGCCCGGCCAGTTCGACCCGCTTGGCGCGCAGCTTGGCGTCGAGCCGGCCGCGCAGCACGCGGGCCTCTTCGAGGTCGGATTCGAGCTCGGCTATCCGCTCGTCCGTCCGCCACTCGTCCTTGACCCGCTCGCGCGCGAGCTCCGCGACGCGGCGGCCCGCCGAACGGTCCCAGGCCCGCATCACGACGGCGCCGCCGATCCCGGAGGCCGCGGTGAGGGCCACGAGCAGCCTCAGCGCCAGCGGTTCCGCGAGCAGCCAGGCCGCTCCGGCGCTGATGACGGACACACCTGCGACGGTCGACGGCGTGAGCAGCCGGTGCAGGGGTTCTGGATTGCGGTGGCGTCCACGGGGCATGGCCCGAAATTTACAGGGCGTGGGGGTCGAGCGGGATACCCGCCCGGCAATCTCTTGCCGAGCTTCCCGGGCAGGTACTCCACATTCCTCCACCAACCACGTGACTTCTACTTCTTCAGAAGACCCTTGGACTCCAGGTAGGCCTTCGCGACGTCCGCCGGCTTGGCGCGCTCCGCGTCCACCTTCCGGTTCAGGTCGACCAGGTCGGCCGTCGTGAGGACCTTGGTCAGCTGGTCGAGGGCGGCCGCGACCTCGGGGCCGCCGGCGTCCTTGGCGTTGACCACCGGCAGCACGTTGTCGGCGTTCTGGAGCTTCTTGTCGTCCTCCAGCAGGACCAGGCCGAAGCTGTCGAGGGTGGCGTCCGTGGTCGTGGTCAGCACGAGCTGGTCGGCGCCGTCCTTGACGGCCTGCTTGGCCTGCGGGGTACCGACACCCTTCGGGTCAATACCGGAAACCTGAATTCCGTATGTCTTCGTCAACCCCGGCGCGCAGAAGGGCCGTACAGAGCATTCGTCGCCCGCCGCGATCTTCACCTTCAGCCCGGACTTACCAAGATCGGAAAGCGTCTTCAGGTTGTTCTTCTGGGCGAATTCCTTGGTCACCGCGAATGCGTTCTGGTCGACCGCCCCGCCCGCGGGCAGCGCCTTCAGTCCGAGCGGAGCGGCGAGCTTCTCGAGAGCCGCCACCGTCGCCGCGACGTCGCTCGACGCCACCGGCTTCTCCTCGGGCGCCTTCGGGCCGTTCACCTTGGCGTTGAGGAACTCCGCGAGCGTGGCCGCGTACTCCGGGACGACGTCGATCTCGCCTTTCTCCAGCGAGGGTTCGTACAGTTCGCGGTTGTTGACCGTCTTGATGGAGGTGCTGTGGCCCGCGTCCTTGAGGACCTGGGCGTACAGCTCCGCCAGCACGTTCGATTCGGTGAACCCGGCGGCGCCGACGACCAGGCTGCCCTTGCCCTCCGCGGCCGGGGCCGCCGAGCCGCCGTCCTTGCTCTTCTCCAGGCTGTCGCCGCCGCACGCGGCCAGCGACACCGTCAGGGCCAGGGCGCCAAGGGATGCGCCGAGGACGCGCGTGGTCTTGCTCATGGAGTGACTCCGTTCGAGGGTGTGGACAGGATTCAGCGGTGGCCCGCGGCCCGCGGCAGCAGCCGGTCCGCCGCCACCAGCACGCCCTCCACCAGCAGGGCGAGCGCCGCCACCAGCAGGGCGCCCGCGACGACCTGCGGGGTGTTGTACGTGTTGAAGCCGGCGGTGATGATCCGGCCGAGGCCGCCCTGGCCGACCATGGCGGCGATCGTGGCCGTGGCGATGACCTGCACCGCGCCCGAGCGCAGCCCGGTCATCACCAGGCCGCGCGCCAGCGGGAGCTCGACGCGCAGGAAGAGCTGGCCGCCGGACATGCCCATGCCCCGGGCGGCCTCCACCACCGAGCGGTCCACCTCGCGCATGCCGACGTACGCGTTCGTCAGCAGCGGCGGGACGGCGAACAGCACGAGCGCGGCGATGGTCGGCAGATAGCCCGCGTTGCGCAGCGGGGAGACCATGAACAGGGCCAGCACCGCGAAGACCGGAACGGCCCGGCCGATGTTGGAGACGTTGATCGCGAGGGCGCCGCCCTTGCCGAGGTGGCCGAGGTACAGGCCGAGCGGCAGCGCCACCGCGCAGGCGATGGCCAGTGCGACCCCGCTGACGTAGACGTGCTCGCCGAGCCGGTGCCAGACCCCGCTCTCCCCCGACCAGTTGGCGCCGTTCGCCAGCCAGTTCCAGGCCTCTCCCAGTACTCCCACGGCCTCAGGCCCCCTTCCCGGAAGCCGCCGGGCGGGCTCCGGCCCGGGTCCACGGCGTGAGCAGCCGCTGGATGCCCAGCAGCAGCAGGTCGGCCACGAGCGCGAGCAGCACGCACAGCACCGAGGCGGTGAGCACCTGGGCCTTGAAGGAGCTGTTCACCGCCGGGGCGATGAGGTTGCCGAGGCCCCCCTTGCCGACGATGGAGCCGACCGTGGTCAGCGCGACCGTCGAGACGGTGGCGATCCGTACGCCGGCGAGCAGCGCGGGCAGGGCCAGCGGCAGTTCGACCTGCCACATCAGCCGTCCCGGGCCGTACCCCATGCCGCGCGCGGCCTCGCGCACCTCCTCGGGCACGGCCTCCAGGCCGGCCAGCACGTTGCGCACCAGGATCGTCAGCGAATACAGCACGAGCCCGGTCACCACCAGCGCCGCCGAGAGCCCGAAGACCGGCAGCAGCAGGGAGAACATGGCCAGCGACGGGACCGTGTAGAGCAGCGTGGTGAAGGCGAGCACGGGCGCCGCCCAGTGGCGGCCGCGGCGGGCCAGCAGGGCGAGCGGCACGGACACGGCGATGCCGATCAGGACCGACACGCCCGTGATCCAGATGTGTTCGACGGTGGCGTCGGTGAGTTCCTGGGAGCGGGAGGTGACGTAGTCCCAGCAGATCCAGTCGTTCGCCACCAGGCAGTTCTGCCCGGCCATGCACCTCACCCCCGTTTTCGAACGTACGTCTTCCGATCACACGGCCACCAGCGACCATAACCCCCGACACCCGCCATGGCCGGAATCCTTCGCACCCGGGCAACACGCCCTTCACAAAACCGCACCGCGCGTGCGGAAGGATGGGTCCGTGATCCGATTCGAGCATGTGACCAAGCGCTACCCCGACGGGACGACAGCCGTCGAGGACCTGTCCTTCGAGGTGGCGGAGGGCGAGCTGGTCACGCTCGTGGGACCGTCCGGCTGCGGCAAGACGACCACGATGAAGATGGTCAACCGGCTGATCGACCCGACCTCCGGCCGGATCCTGCTGGCCGGCGAGGACATCGCGGCCGCGGACCCGGTCGAGCTGCGCCGCCGCATCGGGTACGTCATCCAGCAGGTCGGGCTGTTCCCGCACAAGACGGTGCTGGAGAACACGGCGACCGTGCCGCAGCTGATCGGCACCCCGAAGGCCAGGGCCCGCGCCCGGGCGGCCGAGCTGCTCGAACTGGTGGGGCTGGATCCGGCCGTGTACGGGGGCCGGTACCCGGAGCAGCTGTCGGGCGGGCAGCGCCAGCGCGTCGGCGTGGCCCGCGCGCTCGCCGCCGATCCGCCGGTGCTGCTGATGGACGAGCCGTTCGGTGCGGTGGACCCCGTGGTGCGCGAACGGCTGCAGAACGAGTTCCTGACGCTGCAGAAGACGGTGCGCAAGACGATCCTGCTGGTCACGCACGACCTGGAGGAGGCCATTCGGCTCGGCGACCGCATCGCCGTCTACGGGACCGGCACCATCGAGCAGTTCGCCCGCCCCGCGGCGGTCCTCGGGTCGCCCGCCACCCCGTACGTGGCCTCCTTCGTCGGATCCGACCGGGGCCTGAAGCGGCTCGCCGTCACCGCGGTCGAGGCGGCCGACCTGGCGGCGGCCGAGGGCGAGGCCCCCGCGGCGGCCGTGGAACTGGGCGCGACGCTGCGCGAGGCGCTCGCCGCCCTGCTGCAGGAGGACTCGGGTCGGATCGGGGTCACGGACCCGGACTCCGGCGCCCTGGTCGGCGTACTGACCCCGGAGGGCGTGCACCGGGCTCTGCGCCGGGCCCAGTTGCAGGACGCGTAGCGCGAAGGCGGAAGGGCCCGGCCGGAGCCGGGCCCTTCCGCCTTCACCGCGTCCACGGCCTCAGGCCTGGATGCGTCCGCTCATCCACACCAGCATCGGCGGGATCTCGCGTCGCCACGTGTTGAAGTTGTGGCCACCGCTGTCGAGGATGATGGAGGAGACCCGGTCCGGGCCCTTCACCTTCTTGATGAACTTCCGGGTGTCACCGAGGTTCGGCTCGCCCTTCTCGCTGCTGGTCACGAGGAAGGACGTCCCGCTCGGCTTCTTGTTCTCGATGCTGTGCAGCACGTCCGCACGCTTCTTCAGCTTCTCGTCCCCGTGGAACAAGTCACCGGTCGTCGGGTCGTCCGGGGCGTCGTAGTACGCCGACAGACCCGCGGCCGCACCGAAGGTCTCCGGGTAGTGCGCGGCGATCTTCAGCGCGCAGTAACCGCCCGTGGAGTTGCCGATGAAGCCCATGTTCTGCGGCTTCTTGCCGACCCGGAAGGTGCTCTGGATGGCTTGCGGGAGGTCCTCGGCGAAGAAGGTCTCGGTCTGCGGGCCGCCGGGTATATCGACGCACTCGGTGTCGCGCGGCGGCGCGATCGTCGGGCGCAGCATGACCAGGATCATCGGCTTCATCTTGCCCGACTTGGACAGGCTGAAGGCCTTCATGGGGTAGTCGAGCCCTTTGATCAGGTTCTCGGCCGTGCCCGGATACCCCGTCAGAACGATGGACGCGGGGAAGTTCTGGTCCTTGTGCTGGGGCTGGAAGTACTCCGGCGGGAGCCAGACGTAGCCGGGGCTCGTTATCTTCGACTTCTGCCCGGTTATGGCAACCTTCAGGATCTGACCGCCGACCTGGGGCTTGGCACCACCGGGGACGTCCAGCTTCTGCTTGTCGACGACCTTGATGTCATCGCTGCTCATCGAGTGGTCGACGACCTTGCCCATGGACGTCTCCTGGCCGAACAGGTCGGCCCAGGAACCGTAGAAGAGGAACGACTTGTTAGCCGCGAGACCCACAGCCGAGAACAGCGCCAGCTGCGTGGCCAGCAGGAGCCCGATCCGGCCGGCGACGGCGCGCCAGGTGCGGCCCGAGAGCTTCGGCCACATCCAGACCGTGGCCGCGAAGAGCAGCACACCGGCCAGGATGGCCAACGCCAGAACCGTAGTACTCGTGAGACCCATGAGCAGTCAGTCGACTTTCTGGTGGCAGGACAGTTTTTTTCCGACGAAAGAGTGAACCCGCTCCTCGTCAATGTCGTCCTAAGGGACGCACCACACACCGGAGGCTGTCGCGGCCTTCGGCCACATGATCTCTCGCGGAGCAACGGGAAGCGATGTCTAGCAGGATAGATGGCGATAAGTCGGGACAGGTTCCGAGCAGGGTCCGCCGAATCCTCCGAGGCCCACAGCCGGAGTCGGTGCCCGGCCTGGTAGGTACGGCCGTCATGATCGTCGGCTTTCTGGACATCGCGGCCGGTGTCTTCCCGCGCTTCCGGCACAGCCGGATCCATGCGGTCGCCGAGGTGCTGCCCGGGTCCCTGGGCCCGTTCGCGGCAGCCCTCTCCATCAGCGCGGGCGTACTGCTCCTGCTGCTCGCCCACGGCCTCAAGCGCCACAAGCGGCGGGCCTGGCGGGCCGCCGTCGTCCTGCTGCCCGCGGGTGCGGCCGCGCAGTTCGCGTACCGCCACTCGGTCGTCAGCGTGGTCATCGCGGCGGTGCTCCTGGCACTGCTGCTGCGTCATCAGGGTGAATTCAAGGCGCTGCCGGATCCGCGCAGCCGCTGGAAGGCACTCGCGAACTTCGTGCTGATGAGCGCCGGTTCCATCGGCCTCGGGCTGGTCATCGTCAACGTCCACCCGGGCAAGGTCGTCGGCAACCCGGGCCTGTCCGAGCAGCTCGCCCACGTCGTCCAGGGCCTCTTCGGCTTCGAGGGCCCGGTCCACTACGCCGGCCGGGTGTCCTGGACCGTCGGATACTCCCTCGGCGCGCTCGGCATGCTGACCGCGCTCACCACCATGTACCTGGCCTTCCGCCCCGAGCACCCGGCCGCCCGGCTCACCGCCGACGACGAGTCCAAGCTGCGCGAGCTGCTCGCCAAGCACGGCGGCCGCGACTCGCTCGGCCACTTCGCGCTCCGCCGCGACAAGGCCGTCGTCTTCTCCCCCAGCGGCAAGGCCGCCGTCACCTACCGCGTCGTCTCCGGCGTGATGCTCGCCTCCGGCGACCCCATCGGGGACGTCGAGGCCTGGCCCGGCGCCATCGAGCGGTTCATGGCGGAGGCCAAGGCCCACTCGTGGACCCCGGCCGTCGTCGGGTGCAGCGAGACCGGCGGCGAGGTCTGGACCCGCGAGACCGGTCTGGACGCCCTGGAGCTGGGTGACGAGGCGATTGTCGATGTCAAAGACTTCTCCCTCTCGGGCCGCGCCATGCGCAATGTCCGCCAGATGGTGAAGCGCATCGAGCGCAACGGCTACACCACCAAGGTCCGCCGGGTCAGCGAGCTGACCGAGACCGAGCTGGAGCAGGTGCGCGGCGCCGCCGAGGCCTGGCGCGGCACCGACACCGAGCGCGGCTTCTCGATGGCCCTGGGCCGGGTCGGCGAGGACGGCGACGGCGACTGCTTCATCGCCACCGCCCACCGCGTGGAGGAGGGCGACACCAGCCCGTACGGCGACCTCAAGGCCGTCCTGCACTTCGTCCCGTGGGGCAAGGACGGCATGTCGCTCGAGCTGATGCGCCGCGACCGCGCCGCCGACCCCGGCATGAACGAGCTGCTCATCGTGGCCTCGCTGGAGGCCTCCCCGGGCCTCGGCATCGAGAAAGTCTCGCTGAACTTCGCGATGTTCCGCGCCGCCCTCGCCCGCGGCGAGAAGATCGGCGCCGGCCCGGTGCTGCGGATGTGGCGCGGCCTGCTGGTCTTCCTGTCGCGCTGGTTCCAGATCGAGTCACTGTACAAGTTCAACGAGAAGTTCCGCCCCCGCTGGGAGCCGCGCTTCATGGTCTACCGCTCCACCCGCGACCTGCCCCGCATCGGCTTCGCCGTGATGCAGGCCGAGGGCTTCGTGACGCTGGCCCTCCCGCGCCTCTTCGCCAGCCGCCGCCGCCCCAAGCCCGTCCGCACCTGCACCCACAACCACATGACGACCGTCCCGAAGCAGACGGAACGCGAGGCCCAGGCGGCGTAGCCGCCCGTACGCCCACGGGGCCCCGGCGGCCGACGGACCGCCGGGGCCCTGCCGTATCCAGGTCAGCCCTACCCTTGGACCTATGAACACGAAGCGCGGAGCCACCGGCAGGGGCCGGGTCGCAGGTCTGCCGGAGTGGGACCGCTGCGCGGTCATGGGCGTCGTCAACGTCACGCCCGACTCCTTCTCCGACGGCGGCCGCTGGTTCGACACCACCGCAGCCGTCAAGCGCGGCCTCGACCTCGTCGAACAGGGCGCAGACCTCGTCGACGTCGGCGGCGAGTCCACCCGTCCCGGCGCCTCCCGCGTCGACGAGGAGGAAGAGCTGCGCCGGGTCGTCCCCGTGGTCCGCGGCCTGGCCTCCGAGGGCGTCACCGTGTCCGTCGACACCATGCGCGCGGCCGTCGCCGCCCAGGCCGTCGCCGCGGGCGCCGTACTGGTCAACGACGTCAGCGGCGGACTCGCCGACCCCGGCATGATCCCGGCCGTCGCCGCCGCCGAGGTCCCCTTCGTCGTGATGCACTGGCGCGGCTTCAGCGCCGGCATGAACAGCCTCGCCGTCTACGAGGACGTGCTCGCCGAGGTCACCGCCGAGCTCCGGGCCCGCATCGACGCCGTCGTGGCCGGCGGGATCGCCCCCGAGCGGCTCGTCGTCGACCCGGGACTCGGCTTCGCCAAGAACGCCGAGCACGACCTGGCCCTGGTCGCCCACCTGCCCGAGCTGCGCGCGCTGGGCTTCCCGCTGCTGGTCGCCGCGTCGAGGAAGCGTTTCCTCGGCCGGGTCCTGGCCGGCTCGGACGGCGCGGCCCCGCCGCCCGCCCGCGAGCGCGACGCCGCGACGGCCGCCGTCTCGGCCATCGCCGCCCACCAGGGCGCCTGGGCCGTACGGGTCCACGAGGTACGGGCGACCGCGGACGCGGTTCGGGTGGCCCGCGCCGTGGAAGGGGCACTCTGATCCTCAACGACCGACAAGGAGCACCGTGAGCAGAACCGACATCGAAGCGGTCGAAGAGGTCAACACGGCCTTCTACGAGGCAATGGAGCGGGGGGACTTCGACGCTCTGTCGGCGCTCTGGCTGGAGGACGAGATCTCCTGCGTGCACCCCGGCTGGCCCGTGCTCTCCGGCCGCGGCGAGGTGCTCCGCTCGTACGCCCTGATCATGTCCCACACGGACTACATCCAGTTCTTCCTCACCGACACCAAGGTGGCGGTGATAGGTGACACCGCCCTGGTCACGTGCACGGAGAACATCCTCAGCGGCGGACCCGCCGAGGACGGCGGGGAACTCGGCCCGCTCGTCGGCCAGCTCGTCGTCGCCACGAATGTGTTCCGACGCACATCCGAGGGCTGGCGCCTCTGGTCCCACCACGGTTCTCCCGTCCTCACGGAGTCCGAGGACGAGGACGAGGACGACGCCTCCTGACCCCTACGGCGGGACCCGGAGTATTTCGCAGGTAAATTCGAAGACGGACGACGCCGACCGCACTCGGCGTAGGCCCATGGCCCCGGGGAGCCCCGGGACCGGAAGCACTACGAAAGCAGGAGTGATTCGCGTGGATCGTGTCGCGCTGCGCGGCCTCAAGGCCCGCGGGCACCACGGCGTCTTCCCCCGGGAGCGCGAGGAAGGCCAGACCTTCATCGTCGACCTCGTGCTGCACCTCGACACCCGGCCCGCGGCGGCCGGAGACGACCTGGCGAAGACCGTGCACTACGGCGTGGTCGCCGAGGAGGTCGTCGACGTGGTCCAGGGCGAGCCCGTGGACCTGATCGAGACGCTGGCCGAGCGGATCGCCCAGCAGTGCCTGAAGCACGAAGCGGTGGCGCAGGTGGAGGTCGTCGTCCACAAGCCGGACGCGCCCATCACCGTCCCCTTCGACGACGTGACCATCACGATCACCCGGAGCCGCGCATGAACAACGGACTGAACGCTCAGAGCGACCCCACCGTCCAGCCGGTACCCGCCTCCGTCGTGGAGACGGTCGACGCGGCGGACGTCACCCTGTCCAACCCCAAATGGGCCGTGATCGCGCTCGGTGCGAACCTCGGCAACCGGCTGGAGACCCTCCAGGGCGCCATCGACGCCCTCGGTGACACCCCGGGCCTGCGGGTCAAGGCCGTGTCCCCCGTCTACGAGACCGAGCCCTGGGGCGTCGAGCCCGGCTCCCAGCCCTCGTACCTCAACGCCGTCGTCGCCGTGAAGACCACGCTGCCCCCGTCCTCGCTCCTGGAGCGCGGCCACGCCATCGAGGAGGCCTTCGACCGCGTCCGCGAGGAGCGGTGGGGCCCGCGCACGATCGACGTGGACATCGTCGCGTACGCCGACAGGATCTCCGACGACCCCGTCCTCACCCTGCCGCACCCGCGCGCCCACCAGCGCGCCTTCGTACTGGCCCCCTGGCACGACATCGACCCGGAGGCCCAGATCCCGGGCCGCGGCCCGGTGGCCGCGCTCCTGGCCGAAACCGGCCTGAGCGGCGTCTCGCCGCGCCCCGACCTGGAACTCCACCTCCCCGAGTAGTCGTTACCCTGTGGACTGCCTGACTCATCGGCGCGGAAAGCGGGGAACGGGCAAGTGAAGCAACTGAGGCCGGCGGTCCTGGCGGGCATCTTCGTGGTCGCCGGGGTCCTGTCCTGGGCGGGCGCCCGGCTGTGGAACGCGTACGGCACGCTGCCCGGCGTTCCGCTGGCCGCGCCGGTCGTCCTCGGCGTCATCGCGGCGGTGCTGCTGGCCACGGCCCTGTCCATGCGCTCCCGCCTGAAGGCCCAGCGCGAGCGCCGCCCCGGGGCCAAGGGCGTGGAGCCGCTGATGGCGGCCCGAGCGGTGGTCTTCGGCCAAGCCAGCGCGCTGGTGGCGGCGCTCGTGGCGGGCATGTACGGCGGCGTGGGCGTCTTCCTGCTCACCGACTCGCTGGACATCCCCGCCCGCCGCGACCAGGCCTGGTACGCCGGCTTCTCGGTCCTGGCGGGGGTGGCCGTCATCGCCGCCGCCCTCTTCCTGGAGCATGTGCTCAAGCTCCCCGAGGACGACGACCCGGCGAAGGCCGCGGCCAAGGCCTAGACGGCCGGCCGGCCGTCGGCCTCGGTCCGGGGCCGACGGGCCTACTCGGGGTGTACGTGCCCCATCCACTCCCACAGGCTGCGGCCGCCGGGCCCCTTGTCCTCCCAGTCGCAGAACTGAAGGTCCGCAAGGGATCCGTCGATCGCGAAGAGGTTCACCTCGCCGTCGTAACCCCCCTCGGCGTCGGAGAGCGAGGCCGAGGCCACCACGGCCATCCGCTTCTCCAGCGGCACCGCCGGCGCGGCGTCCGTGTCCACGCGCAGGTACACGCACGGACACGCGCAGTCGCTCGCATGCATCACCGTGTGCGGGATCTGGGCCCGAAAGCGCCCGTCCGACTCCCCGGCCAGGAGCAGCTCGAGCGTCCGCCGTACGTCCTCGCTCAGCGGCTCCCAGCCGTCCGGCTCGGGCACCGGCTAGCGGGCCATGATCAGGGACATGGCCTCGTTGCGGGTGGCGGGGTCGCGGAGCTGGCCGCGGACCGCCGAGGTGATGGTCTTCGCGCCCGGCTTGCGGACGCCGCGCATGGTCATGCACATGTGCTCGCACTCGATCACCACGATGGCGCCGCGCGGGTCGAGGATCTCCATCAGGGAGTCCGCTATCTGCGTGGTCAGCCGCTCCTGCACCTGGGGGCGGCGGGCGAACACGTCCACGAGGCGGGCCAGCTTCGACAGGCCGGTGATCTTGCCGTCCGTGGACGGGATGTAACCCACGTGGGCCACGCCGTGGAACGGGACCAGATGGTGCTCACATGAGCTCATGACCTCGATGTCCTTCACCAGGACCATCTCGTCGTGGCCGAGGTCGAAGGTCGTGGTCAGGACCTCTTCGGGCTTCTGGTAGAGGCCGGCGAATATCTCCCTGTACGCCCGCGCCACGCGCGCCGGGGTCTCCAGCAGGCCCTCGCGATCCGGGTCCTCGCCGACCGCGATCAGGAGCTCACGGACCGCCGCCTCGGCGCGCTTCTCGTCGAACACGCCGATCGTGCCCTCGTCGCCGGTCAGGGTCACTGGGTCCGTCATTGCTTCCTCGTTCCTGTGAAAAAAATGCCGCGCCCCCCAGGCTAGAACCTGGGGGGCGCGGCTTCCATTCCGGGTGGATCGGCCCGAAAACTACTCTGGGCGATCCTCGGGGGCCACTTCGATGCCCTTCTCCGTGGAGACCGGCGTCACGGCGGTGGTCGCCGAGGTGCCGTTCGCCGAGTTCGTCAGCTGGAGCTCCTTGGGAGAGAGCACCGGCGGACGGGTGGAGGGGGTGCGGCGGGAGGAGCCGGTCCACGCGGGGCGGGCCGGACGCTTCACGATCGTCGAGAAGATCTCGGCGATCTGCTCCTTGTTCAGCGTCTCCTTCTCCAGCAGCGCGAGGACCAGGTTGTCGAGGACGTCACGGTTCTCGACGAGGATCTCCCAGGCCTCGTTGTGCGCGGTCTCGATGAGCTTCTTGACCTCTTCGTCGACCAGCGCCGCGACCTCTTCCGAGTAGTCCCGCGGGTGCGACATCTCGCGGCCCAGGAACGGCTCGGTGTTGTCGCCGCCGAACTTGATCGCACCGAGACGCTCGGTCATGCCGTACTGCGTGACCATGGCCCGCGCCGTGGCGGTGGCCTTCTCGATGTCGTTCGCCGCGCCCGTGGTCGGGTCGTGGAAGACCAGCTCCTCGGCCGCGCGCCCGCCCAGCATGTACGCCAGCTGGTCGAGCATCTCGTTGCGCGTGGTCGAGTACTTGTCCTCGTCGGGCAGGACCATGGTGTAGCCCAGGGCCCGCCCGCGGGACAGGATCGTGATCTTGTGGACCGGGTCGGAGTTCGGGGAGGCCGCCGCGACCAGGGCGTGTCCGCCCTCGTGGTAAGCGGTGATCTTCTTTTCCCGGTCCGACATGATCCGGGTCCGCTTCTGCGGGCCCGCCACGACGCGGTCGATCGCCTCGTCCAGCGAGTGGTTGTCGATCAGCTTCTTGTCCGAGCGGGCCGTGAGCAGCGCGGCCTCGTTCAGGACGTTGGAGAGATCGGCACCGGTGAAGCCGGGCGTACGGCGGGCGACGGCGCTCAGGTCGACGTCCGGGGCGACCGGCTTGCCCTTCTGGTGGACCTTGAGGATCTCCAGACGGCCCTGCATGTCCGGACGGTCGACCGCGATCTGCCGGTCGAAGCGGCCGGGGCGCAGCAGTGCCGGGTCGAGGATGTCCGGACGGTTCGTGGCGGCGATCAGGATGACGCCGCCCTTCACGTCGAAGCCGTCCATCTCGACCAGCAGCTGGTTGAGGGTCTGCTCGCGCTCGTCGTGACCGCCGCCGAGACCCGCACCGCGGTGCCGGCCGACGGCGTCGATCTCGTCGACGAAGACGATCGCCGGGGCGTTGGCCTTGGCCTGCTCGAACAGGTCACGGACACGCGAGGCACCGACACCGACGAACATCTCGACGAAGTCGGATCCGGAGATCGAGTAGAAGGGGACACCGGCCTCGCCCGCGACGGCGCGTGCGAGCAGGGTCTTGCCGGTGCCGGGCGGGCCGTACAGCAGCACGCCCTTGGGGATCTTGGCGCCGACGGCCTGGAACTTCGCCGGCTCCTGGAGGAACTCCTTGATCTCGTGGAGTTCTTCGACGGCCTCGTCCGAGCCCGCGACATCGGCGAACGTCGTCTTCGGGGTGTCCTTGGTGATGAGCTTGGCCTTGGACTTCCCGAAGTTCATGACCCGGGAGCCGCCGCCCTGCATCTGGTTCATCAGGAACAGGAAGACAACGACGATGAGGACGAAGGGCAGGAGCGAGAGGAGAACGCTCAGGAACGGGCTGGTCTTGTCCGGAGTGACGGAGTACCCGTCCGGGATCTGACCGGCGTCGTACTTGGTCTGGAGGTTCTGGGCGAGCTGGACGCCCTGATCCCCGATGTAGTTGGCCTGGAACTTGGTGCCGTCGTGCTTGCCGAGCTTCTGGCCGTCTCGCAGCTCGATCTTGATCATCTGGCTGTCGCCGGTGGTCAGCTTCGCTGTCTCCACCTGGCCAGTGTTGATCGCCTTGATGACCTCGCTGGTGTCCACCGACTTGTAGCCGCCGCCGGAGCCGACGACATTCATCAACACGACCACGGCGAGGACGGCCAGCACGATCCACATGACCGGCCCACGGAAGTATCGCTTCACGTCCATCCATACGGGGCGCCAGGCACCCCGTCCCTCCTGCCCGTAGGTAAATGCTGCTGTGAGTAAAGACTGTTCTTCGGAATGTACCCCTGTATTGTCACCCGCGGTCCCATGGGACGGCTGACAGACCCGCCTTCCCCTGCTCCAACGGCGGGAATCGCCCACAGGTTCCCCGGAGCGTGCGCGGCTTCCCGCAACGGGCCCCGGGGACCGGGAGCGGGATCAGCCGCCGTAGACGTGCGGGGCGAGCGTGCCGACGAACGGCAGGTTGCGGTACTTCTCCGCGTAGTCGAGGCCGTAGCCCACCACGAACTCGTTGGGGATGTCGAAGCCGACCCACTTCACGTCGATCGCGACCTTCGCGGCCTCGGGCTTGCGCAGCAGCGTGACGACCTCGAGGGAGGCCGGCTGGCGGGAGCCCAGGTTCGACAGCAGCCAGGACAGCGTCAGACCGGAGTCGATGATGTCCTCGACGATCAGGACGTGCTTGTCCTTGATGTCGGTGTCCAGGTCCTTGAGGATCCGGACCACACCCGAGGACTGGGTTCCGGCGCCGTACGAGGACACCGCCATCCAGTCCATGGTGAGCGGGGTGGACAAGGCCCGGGCCAGGTCCGCCATCACCATCACTGCACCCTTGAGCACACCGACGATGAGCAGGTCCTTGCCCGCGTACTCCGCGTCGATCTTCGCGGCCAGCTCGGCCAGCTTCGCGTCGATCTCTTCCTTGGTGATGAGCACCGACTGGAGGTCGTTGCCCATGTCCTTCTCGTCCACCCGCATCACTTTCGTTGTCGGCCGGGGCTCCGGGGGTACCCCCGGAGGACTCAGCCGTGTTTCAGCACCAATCAGCCCTGCCGGATGACAAGTCTGCCACCCTGCCGCTGGGCCTCCACCCGTCCGGGCAGGTTGATGGCGCCCTGGCCGCGCCATCCGGTGATGAGCCGGTCGACTTCCTCGATGTGGCGGGCGAAGAGGGAGCCCGCGGGAGAGCCCGCGGCGACCACGGCCCTGCGCAGCACCCGGCGGCGGACGGCCGGGGGCAGGGCGTACAGCTTGGCGCACTCCAGGCGGCCGTCCGCGTCCCGTACGCCGGTCTCGGCCTCGGCGGCCCAGGCGTCCAGGGCGTCGGCGTCGTCGCGGGAGAGCTGCGCGGTGCGGGCCAGTGCCTCGACGACCCCCTTGCCGAGCGCCTTCTCCAGGGCGGGCAGTCCCTCGTGGCGCAGGCGGGAGCGGGTGTAGGCGGGGTCCATGTTGTGCGGGTCGTCCCAGACGGCGAGGGACTGGACCATGCAGGCCTTGCGGGCGGTCTGCCGGTCGATCTGGAGGAAGGGGCGGCGGTAGCGGTGGCTGCGGCCGGGGCCTCCGGACACTTCGGCCATGCCGGACAGCGAGCGGATCCCGGAGCCGCGGGCGAGGCCCAGCAGGACGGTTTCGGCTTGATCGTCCCGGGTGTGGCCCAGGAGCACGGCGGCGGCACCGAGGCGGTCTGCGGCCTCGTCCAGGGCCCCGTAGCGGGCGTCGCGGGCGGCGGCCTCGGGTCCCCCCTCACGGCCCACGCGCACGGCGACGGACTCCACCGGGTCGAGGCGGAGTGCGGTCATGCGGGTGACGACCTCGGCGGCGCGCAGGTCGGAGCCCGGCTGGAGGCCGTGGTCGACGGTGATGCCGCCGGCCCGGATGCCGAGTTTGGGGGCCTCGAACGCGAGGGCCGAGGCGAGCGCCATCGAGTCGGCGCCGCCGGAGCACGCGACGAGGACGAGTGGCCGGCTTCCCGCTGCGGTGCGGGGGCCGTCGGGAGTGTCGGTGAGGTCGGTGAGGACGTCGTGAAGTACGCGGCGGACCGCCAGGCGTATCGCCGCGACCGCAGGATGGGGACCCATGTCCGGTGCCCTTCGATGGAGTTCGGATGCCTCGGAGGCGTTGGGGTGTGGTGCGCTGGGGTGGTGCCCGGTACCCCCGCCGGGCGGGGGCTGCCACTCAGGAATGTCACTCAGAGTGCGTCGATGGTGACAGAACCGGGCCGTTCCCCGAGCATCGCACGCCCTTCCACGGCCCACGGTCCCTCGGACGGGTGATGCTGCTTCCCCCAGTGAGACATGTTTACGCCCCTTGAGTCACCCTCATTCGCTCTCTTCGCTCCCCTTGCGGTGGACTCGGGCCACCCAGTCGGCGGGCCTGGCGATCTCGGCCTTGGTCGGCAGTGTGTTCGGGGAGGTCCAGACCCGGTTGAAGCCGTCCATGCCGACCTGGCCCACGACGGCGCGCACGAAGCGCTCGCCGTCGCGGTACTGGCGCAGCTTGGCGTCGAGACCGAGGAGCTTGCGCAGGGCGGCGTCGAGACGGCCGGCTCCGCTGGCCCTGCGCTGCTGGAACTTCTCGCGGATCTCGGCGACCGAGGGCACCACCTCCGGGCCGACCCCGTCCATGACGAAGTCGGCGTGGCCCTCCAGGAGGGACATGACGGCGGTGAGTCGGCTCAGGATCTCGCGCTGCTCGGGGGTCTGCACGAGCTCGACGAAGGAGCGTCCCTCGTCGCCGTGCTCGGCGTCGGGACGGGCGCCGACGAAGGACTGGGCGGCCTCCCGGATGCGCTCGAGGACGGTCGCCGGGTCCACCTCGGTGGCGCCCAGGAACGTCTGGATTTCGCCTTCGAGGTGGTCGCGCAGCCACGGGACGGCCGTGAACTGTGTACGGTGCGTCTCCTCGTGCAGGCAGACCCACAGCCGGAAGTCGTGCGGGTTCACCTCCAGCTCGCGCTCGACGTGCACGATGTTGGGGGCGACGAGCAGCAGCCGGCCGCCCGCGGCCGAGGCCGGCAGGTCCCGCGAGACGGGGGCGAAGGTCTCGTACTGGCCGAGGACCCTGGAGGCCAGGAAGCTCAGCAGCATGCCCAGCTCCACGCCGGTGACCTTGCCGCCGACCGCGCCGAGCACGGCCCCGCCGGGGGCGCCCGCGCGGCGGTCCTGCATCTTGCCGAGGAGCGGCTGGAGCAGCTCGCGGAATCCGGCGACGTTGGCCTTGACCCAGCCGGCCCGGTCGACGACCAGGACGGGGGTGTCGGGGACGGCGGCCCCTTCCGCGATCATCCGGGTGAACTCGCGCACGTGCCGTTCCGAGGTCCTGGCGTGCCCGCGCAGCTCCGCGACGACCGCCCGTGCCTCGTCCCGGGTGACCTCCGGCCCGGGTCGCACCAAACGGGTCGCGGTCGCCACCGCGAGGTTCCAGTCGACCATCTCCGCACCACTGATGCTCGTCATGCGTCAACCGTACGTGGACGGGGCGCCCGGCGGACCCCCTACGAAGCGGTCGCGACGGCCGCGGCCAGCTTGTCGAGGGCCTTCTCGGCGCCCTCGGGGCCGGGGCTGTTCGCGGTCAGGAACGCGAAGGCGAGCAGTCGGCCGGAGGAGTCGACGACGGTCCCGGAGAGGGAGTTCACGCCCGTCAGGGTGCCGGTCTTGGCCCGGAGCAGGCCCGCGGCGGGGGAAGTGCCCGCGTTGCGGCCGCGCAGGGTCCCGGTGAAGCCGGCGACGGGCAGCCCGGTGAGGACCGGCCGCAGCTCCGGGCGCTGCGGGTCGGCGGCCTTGGCGAGGAGGCCGGTCAGCAGGCCGGCGCTGACCTTGTCGGCGCGGTTCAGGCCGCTGCCGTCGGCGAAGCGGGAGCCGGCGGTGTCGACGCCGAGGGCGGCGAGCTTGGCGGTGACGGCCTTCTCCGCGCCTTCGAAGCTGGCGGGCTGGCCGGAGGCGAGGGCGGTCTGCCGGGCGAGGGCCTCGGCGATGTCGTTGTCGCTGTTGGTCAGCATCCGCTCGACGAGCCCGGCCATCGGGGTGGAGAGGGTGGTGGCGAGCGGCTGGGCGGGAGCGGCCCCGCCGCCGGCGGCCTTGGTCCTGGCCGGTTCGCCGGTGACCTTGATCCCGCGCTCGGTGAGCAGCGTCCGGAACGCGCGGGCGGCGTCCTTGGACGGGTCCTCGGTCCGGTCCACGGGCCCGGAGGTGGAGTCGTCGGGGCGGCCCTCGTCGGCCGTCAGGGCGGTGACGGGCGCGATGTTGGGGTTCACGCCGATCGGGTGGCGGGCGGGGCCGGTGTAGAGGCTGTCGTCGTAGCCGAGGGTCACGGTGTCGGTTCCGGCGGCCTTGAGGGCCTGCGCGGTGTCGGCGGCGAGCGCGACGAGGCTGCCGCCGGATCCGGCGGGTCTCTTCTTCTTCGCCGTGAGGGAGGGGTCGCCGCCGCCGACCAGGACGATCTGTCCGGGGGCGGCTCCGGGCACGACGGTGGTCCTGATCCGGTGCTCGGGCCCGAGCGCGGCCAGCGCGGCGGCGGCGGTGACGATCTTGACGGTCGAGGCGGGGGTCATGGCGTCCCGCGCCCCGGACTCGTAGAGCACCTGCCCGGTGGCGGTGTCGACGACGGAGGCGGTGCGTACGGTGCCGAGCGCGGGGTCGGCGAGCAGCGGCTTGAGCGCGGCGGCGAGGTTCCCGGCGGCGGCGGCGGGGGCGGCCGCCTGCCCCTGCGGGGCGCCGGGGCCGATCGCGCCGAGCACTCCGGGGGCGCTGGGCGCAGCCTGCGGCAGGAGCCCGGAGCCGGTCCCTCCACCGTGATCTGCGCCACCCGTAAGGCCCCAGGAGGCGGCCCTGTCCCGCTCGGCCTTACGCTGGCCGGAGTCCCAGGGACCGGCGGCGGCCACCGCTGCCACCGACAGGGCGAGGCCGGCGACGGCCGCACCCGCGATGAGCTGCCACGACTTGACCAATGGCACCTCGGACCAGCCCCTTTCGCGATCACACATATGCGTGAGGGACACTTAACCACTGCGTCTTGCCGCGGGCATGGCACCCCACCGGCTGGGGGCCCCTCCCAGCGGTAGCTGGGGGAGGCTGGGCCGGACGCGCGCGTAATTGAATCAAGTGCGGTCTCGAAGCGATTCGGGCTGCTGAAGCTGATCATGGAGGAGCAGGACGTGGAGTTCGACGTCACCATCGAGATCCCCAAGGGTTCGCGGAACAAGTACGAGGTGGACCACGAGACCGGCCGGATCCGTCTGGACCGTCGCCTCTTCACCTCGACCAGCTACCCGGCCGACTACGGCTTCGTCGAGAACACCCTCGGCGAGGACGGCGACCCGCTGGACGCGCTGGTCATCCTGGACGAGCCGACCTTCCCCGGCTGTCTGATCAAGTGCCGCGCCATCGGCATGTTCCGCATGACGGACGAGGCGGGCGGCGACGACAAGCTGCTCTGCGTACCGGCCTCGGACCCGCGTGTCGAGCACCTGCGCGACATCCACCACGTCTCCGAGTTCGACCGCCTGGAGATCCAGCACTTCTTCGAGGTCTACAAGGACCTGGAGCCGGGCAAGTCCGTCGAGGGCGCCAACTGGGTCGGCCGCACCGAGGCCGAGGCCGAGATCGAGGCCTCGTATAAGCGCCTCGAGGCGCAGGGCGGCGGCCACCACTGAGCTCGCGCTCGGCGGTAACGGGCCGGGGGACTCCCCCGAGCCCCTTGTGACATGCGGGCGGTACCCCGGACGGGGTGCCGCCCGCATGTCACAAGAATTTTCCGACCCCAGAAGCAAGGCGGAAATTTGGATTGCCGCCTCTGGCTGGAAAAACAAAAAAAAACAGCACGAAAACGATAAAACAGGTAACCAGGAGAAGAAATAATACAGCGAAATGACTTACAGTGCGATCGCACAAAACTGACACTTGACAGGCAAA
>NZ_JARAYQ010000087.1:0-30476 GCF_033794505.1 Streptomyces sp. MB09-01
GTACGGGCGGACGCGGACCTGCGGCGGGAGCCGCCCCCCTTGGACTCGGGGCGGTGGCGCCGGCGTCCGGCGGGAGGGAGCTGCGGGGCCTGCTCCGACGCCCCGGCCCGGGGCGCGGTCATGGCAGCAGCCAGTCGACGGGGCGCCGTGCGGCGAGGTGGACGGCGCCGGTGACCGGCGTCCGCGAGTCGACGGCGTACGGGGGACCGCCCGCGGAGGACCACCGGTAGCCGGACTCGGTGGCGGAGGAGGGCTCCAGCTGTACGAGGACGGCGACCGGGTTGCCCTTCCCGGAGAACTGCTCGGCGAGCCCGCTGTCGCCGAGGAATCCGCCGATCTGCGCCGGCGTCTGGGGCGCACGGCCGACCGCCTTGACTCGGCCGCGCAGCATGCCGAACTGCTGCTGCGGGACGGACTGGACGCTCAGGTCGACCGGGGCGCCCACGGGGATCGCCGGGCCGCTGCCGCCCGGCACGTACAGGACGGCCACCAGCGGGTCCTCCGGATCCTTCACACGTTCCACGGTGGCCACGTCCGCGCCCGTGGCGACGACCGCACCCACCTTGGCCACCAGCGTCGTCAGTCGGCCGGCGGTCACCAGGCGCACGGGGCGGTCCCCCTGCTCCGTACGGACGTTGAGCAGGGGCGCACCGGCGGCCAGCAGTTGCCCCTCCTCGGCGAGGACTCCGGTCACCTGGCCCGCGACCGGGGTCTGCAGTACGTAACTGCCCTCGGCCCGGGTGAGGATGCCGGGGGCGCTCAGCTTGGAGGACACGCTGCCCGTGAAGGCCCAGAAGACCGCGGCGGCCATGACGACGACCGTGACGGCCAGGACGAGCCGCCCCTGCGGGCGCGCGAAGCGAACGGGCAGGTCGAGTTCTTCGGGCGATTGCAGCTTGGAAAGAGCCTTTTGGCGAAACTGCACGGATCATTCCTTCCACTGCATTTACGTCCGCCGGGCAGGCGGGCAGCCAGGAACCCCGGAGCCGTGGGGGACGCTCCGGGGTTCATGGGGATTTCCCGATCAGAGACCGGCGCGACCGGTGTTCAGCGAAACGCCGGTGATGCCCGTGACGAGACCGGGGACGTGGGAGACGATGCCCTGCGCGGCCTGGACGGTGTCGAGGGAGCCCACGACGCCCACGACGCTGGAGACATCGCTGGTCACGGCGCCGGCCAGGCCGCCGGACACACTGATGAGACCACCGGAGACGGCGTCCAGCTCGGTGTCGTCGATCTCACGGGTCTCGATGTCGTTACGCATGACGCGCACCTTTCATTGGGGGGAGGAATTCACAACTGCGGCGGCCGGGCGGCCCGAAACGCGGGCGCTATTCCCGACTGCCGCAACGGGCAAGATGAAAGCACGCGAACGGGCTGCCCACCCAATCCCTTTGACCGCCCATCCCGGGCGGATGCGCACCTCTGAGGACCGACGTGCAGCTTGATTCACGGAATGGTGACGGCTTCTTCACAGGATCGAGTAACAGATATGGGCGGCCCACTGCTTACACAGAACCAAACAGGCAAAATCCCCTAAACCGTATGGGGCATATTGGTCATATCGGCGAGCTGAGGAGGTCGGTGGGAGTGATCGCGCACACGATGTGCAGGTTTCCGGGAGGCGCGCGGGGTGACGGGGTCATCACGCCTGGTGTGCGCGGGGTCAGGGCCTGCTCGGCGGGCCGCCGGGAACAGCGGCACGAGGGACAGCACCACAGCACCCCCGGCGCTCGATACGATCAGCGGGTACGTGTGGGCGCACGCGGAGGGACCCATGGACGGAATCCGATGGCTGCCGGAGGACTTCGACGCCTACTGCCTGTTGCTCGTCCGCGGGCTCGGCGTGAACGAGCTCGTCGCCCGTCTCGGGTACGACCCTCGTACGGTGATGCCCGCGGTGACCCCGGACGAGGCGTTCGAACATTCCATGGACACAGCCCCTGTCACACGCCTCGGCACTACAGGGGATTGGGCGTTCTCGCTGGAACAGTGGAGCGCCGAGGGCATGGAAGCCGAGACGGCGCGCCGAGTCTCGGCGGGAACGGAATGCATCGCGGTGCTCAACAGCGGCACGCCTCCCGTGTGGTTCATGCACGCTGTGGACGGTGAGGTCGTGGCGCACTTCGAACCTTCGGATGCCCAGGATGTCGTGGACGGGTCCCAAGGACGGCTCACGTCCGAGCTCGTGGCCGCGGGACTGGTGGCGGCCGGCGTTCCGGAAGGGGCCGCCGGGGAAAGCTCCCAGACGCTCCTGCTGAAACTGGTCGAGCAGCACTTCGGGGTCGGCCTGCCGCGGGCCTCCCTGGCGAGCACAGCCCTTCCTGCACTCGCGCTCACTTCCATGTGAAGTGCGCCGGGACCTTCACCTTCACCTTCACCTTCACCTTCACGCTCGCGCTTCGATCAGGAAACGGTGGTCGTGCGCGGTGAATCCGCCCGTGCTCTTGATGCGCCGGTCGAGCCGGCGTAGTGCGGGCTCGTGTGCGGACGGGTCGAATCCGGGGAACTGCCAGGGGATGGCGCGCAGTTGGAAGATCACCGCCCCGACATCGTGGAAGGTGTAGGGGCTCGTCTCCTCGCGCGCCGTGGTCACGCGCAGGCCCGCGCCCTCCAGTGCCTCTACGGCGACGTCGAGGGTCCAGCCGTCGGGATCGGCCGGTGAGGGGATGCCGACGGCTTCGTTCAGTTCCGGCTGGTTGCGGCTGCCCACCTGCTGGGTGAGGAGCCGGCCGCCCGGCGCGAGCGCGGCGCCGATGCTTGCCGCATCCAGTAGTCCGTGCCGGTTGAGGATCAGGTCGAAGCGTCCGGAGGGCAGGTTCCGCCCCGACGCCCGGTGGACCTCCACCCCCAGCGGGGAGAGGTGCTGCCGGGCCACGGGGAGATTGGGCGCCCAGTTCCCGGTGGCCACGGACGTGGGCGGCAGCGGGGCGAGCGAGGCGAGGAACTCACCGCCGCCGGTCCCCGTCCCCGCCTGGGAAGGAGTCCGGCCGGCCACGTCCTTCAGCGCCGTACCGCCACAACTGCCGCTGGTCCCCGGCATGCCCCCGGCGTGGCGGCCCGAGGACGGCCCGGACTGTCTCAGCGTGAACGTCTGGACCCCGGGAGGAGCCGGTGACCGGCTGCCGGTGATGGTGTGGATCTACGGCGGCGGCTGGAAGACGGGCCACTCAACCGATCCCCTGCACGACGGAGAGGTACTGGCCCGGGGTGGCGTCGTCCTCGTGACGTTCAACTACCGGGTCGGCTTCGAGGGGTTGGCTACGTTCCGGGCGCCCCCGCCACCCGGGGCTTCCTCGATCAGGCCGCCGCCCTTACCTGGATACGCGAGAACGTCGCGGCTCTCGGCGGCGATCCGGACAACGTGACGGTCTTCGGCGAGTCCGGTGGAGGTGCGTCCGTCGCCGCGCTGATGTCGGCGCCCGCCGCGCGCGGCCTGTTCCGTCGCGCCATCGTCCAGAGCATGGCCGGGCGGTTCCTGCCCGATGAGGAGGCCCGGCGGATCGCCGCGCTGATCGGGGAGGCGGCCGGTGTGGGACCCGAGAGCCTCGCCTCCTTGTCCCCCGGGGCGCTGCTGGCCGTGCAGGACGCGCCCCTGCCGGCGATGCGGGCGAATCCGTCGGACTGGACGACTCCCGAGGCGATCACCGCGTTCTCGCCCGTCATCGACGGCGTCACCGTCGTGGCGGAGCCGTGGCTCGCACTTCGTTCGGGGTGCGCACGCGACGTGGACCTCGTCACGGGCTACACGCACGACGAGTTCACGCTGTTCGCCATGGAGCGCGGCCTCGTCAAGGTCAAAGCCTCGGCGATGGTCAGGGCCGTGCCGATGATGCTCGCGGCGGCCCGCGCGGGATTCCGCGAGCGGGCGTCGCGCAAGCCGGCAGGCCCCTCGGCGAAGATCCGCGACCTCGACCTCGGTGTCGTCGCCGAGGAGTTGGGGCTCGACCGCCGTGCGGCCACCGAATACCGCGCCGCCCACCCGGGCCTGACCGACCCACAGCTGTACATCGCCATGTACTCCGACGCACTGTTCCGGATGCCCTCGACGTGGCTGGCGCAGGCACACGCCGCCGCGGGCGGCCGGGCCTGGCTCTACGACTTCACCTGGAGCAGCCCGGCCTTCGGCGGGGCCCTGGGCGCCTGCCACACCATGGACATCCCGGCGACGTTCGGCCACGCGCGGGGGCCCCTGGCGGCCTTCCTGTTCGGGGGGAAGGCCCCGTCCCAGGACTTCACCCGCCTGTCCGAGCGGCTCCGTGCCTCGTGGATCTCCTTCGCCGCCACGGGGGATCCCGGATGGCCGCCTTTCACGGAGGAACGGGCGATGACCCGCACGAACTGCGCACCGCACCGTGGCCGTTGCTGATCGAGGCCACTGCCGGACTGCTCGGTGACACCACGGAGTGGGGGCACTGGACCGTGCCGTTCCTGCCGTTCTGGACGGCTCGACGGCGCTGCGGCAACCCGTCGAGAACCTGCTCGACGGTCCGGGCGCCGACATCGACGTCCTCATCGACCTGAGCACCGACGAGCTGTTCAGGAAGCCTACCCTGGCGTTCGCGGAGGCGCGGGCGGCACGGGGCCGCCCGGTCTGGGCCTACGAGTTCGACTTCCCCACCCCCGCGCACGACGGCCGTCTGGGTGCCCCGCACTGCCTGGACCTGCCCTTCGGGTTCGACAACTTCGGTGCCTGGTCGCACGCACCGTTCCTGGCGGGAATGGACACCAGGGTCAGGGACTGCCTCGCCAGGACCATGCACCGGGCATGGATCTCGTTCGTACGCACCGGCGACCCCAACCACCCGGCCATGCCGCGCTGGGACCGGTACGACCTGCGGTCCCGCACCACCATGCGCTTCGACACCGTCACCACGGCCGTTTCCCATCTCACGCCGCACTGACGGAGGCTCCTAGGGGCCGAGGGGCCCTTCGATGGGCTGCTCCGTCCAGATGGTCTTCCCCCTGCTGGTGAACCGGCAGCCCCACCGGTCGGCCAGCTGGGCGACGAGGAACAGGCCGCGCCCGCCCTCGTCCGTCTCCCGCGCACGGCGCAGGCGCGGCTGAGTACTGCTGGGGTCGGACACCTCGCACACGAGCACCCGGTCGCGGATCAGCCGGAGCCCGACCGGGCCGCCCGCGTAGCGGATCGCGTTCGTGACGAGTTCGCTGGCGACGAGCTCCGTCACGAAGCTCAGTTCGTCCAGCTGCCAGCCCGACAGCTGGTCCACCACCAGTTCACGGGCGTGCGCGACGAGGGACAGGTCGGCTTCGAGTTCCCACTCGGCGACCTGATCCGGCGGGAGGGCGCGGGTGCGGGCGAGCAGCAGGGCGACGTCGTCGGCGGGCTTCTGGGGCAGCACCTCGTCGAACATGCCCTGGCTGACCTCGCCCAGGGGCCGGCTCGATCCGGCGCCGGCCAGGGAGCTCAGCAGTCTTTCCATGCCCTCCTCGATGTCGCCGCCGCGGCGCGCCACCAGTCCGTCCGTGAAGAACGCCATCGTGCTGCCGGGTGGTACGCCGAACTCGGTGACCTCGAAGGGCATTCCGCCGACGCCCAGGGGCGGCCCCGGCGCCATGCCCAGGAAGTGCGGCTCCTCCCCCGGCGCCAGCAGCGCCGGCGGCGGATGTCCTGCGGTGGCAGCGGCGCATTGACCCGTCACCGGGTCGTAGACGGCGTACAGGCACGTCGCTCCGAGCACCGCGGGCTCCGCGCGGGATGCGCCGGTCATCTCGTCGCTGGAGAAGCCGAGCACCAGGTCGTCCAGGTGCGTGAGCAGCTCGCCCGGATCCAGATCGAGGTCGGCCAGGGTCTGCACCGCGGTCCGCAGGCGTGCCATGGCCGCGGTGGCTTCGAGGCCGTGGCCGACGACGTCCCCGACGACGAACGCCACGCGCAACGACGGCAGGGGGATCACGTCGAACCAGTCCCCGCCGACGCCGACGCCGCCGGACGCCGGCTGGTAGACCCCCGCCGTGTCCGCGGCCGCCGTGTTCACGAGGGACTGCGGCAGCAGGCTTCGCTGCAGGGCCACCACCGACCGGTGCTCCTTCGTGAAGCGGCGCGCGTTGTCCACGCCGAGCGCGGCGCGGGAGGCGACGTCCTGCAGGAGCACCGCGTCCTCCTCGCCGAAGGCGGACGGCAATTGGCTGCGCCAGACCGTGACGCAGCCGAGGATCAGGCCGCGTGCGTACAGCGGCACCGCCACGGAGGAGTGCGCCCCGCTCGGGACGAACAGGCGCAGGGTCTCGGCGTCCACCCTGAGCGCCGCGCGGAGCACACCGACGTCGGACACCAGCACGGGCCGTCCCGCCATGAGCGGGCGCATCACGTCCGTGTCCGGTACGGGAGGGAGTGCCTCGCCGACCGGCAGGAGGTCCTCCGCGGAAACACCGGGGCTCTGCGCGGCAGCGGTCCGGCGCAGGCGGACCTCACCGCTGGTGTCGAAGGGCAGCGGCTCGTCGCCGACCAGCACCGGCTCGGCGAGGTCCACGGTCGCCAGGTCGGCGAAGTCGGGGACGAGCAGATTCACGAGGACCTGGGCCATGTCCGTCACGTCCAGGGAGGCCCCGATGCTCGCCGCGGCCGTGTGGGAGAGCCTCTTCCGGCGTCCCTCCGAGTCGGGCTCGACCACCTCCGCCGCAGTCTCCTGCGGGGTGACCAGGACGAGCCACTGCGCCTCGGCGTCGCGGTCGCCCGGAGTGCGCGCGGCGAGGCGGACCACCGTGCAGACCAGGGGGACGTTTGGGCCCGCTGCGTCGCTGCCGGGAATCGTCACCGTGCGCCCGACCGGTCCCGCCTCCGCTCCGGCGCGCGGCAGCAGCTCCAGCAAGGGAGCACAGGGCCGGCCCGGTGAGCATTCCAGCAGCGTTGCAGCCCGTTCCGAACGGGCGACGACCACGCCTGCGTCGTCCAGCACGACCGCTGCCGTTTCGCTGACGGGCACCGAGGCCGGCCTCGGGCCACGCCGCTCCGGTTCACGCATGTCGCCTCCACGCACCGTGACCTTCAGTATCGTCCCGGAGGAAGGACCCGGCGACCCGCGGCACGCCCCCGCCGGGCGGTTCCACCGACTACGGCCAGGTCAGCGCGGGTCCGGGGTCAGCGCGCCCGGCGTCCGGTGGCCGCTGCCCGCTGCCGGACCGGGCCGCCCAGCGGCCGTCGTGGCGGCCGACCTCGATCGGACGGCCGAAGCACGTGGTGAGCAGGTCGGCGGGCAGGACGTCCGCGACCGGGCCCGTCGCGTGGACGCGGCCTTCGCGCAGCAGCAGTGCGTGGCTCGTGCTCGGGGCCAGCTCCTCCACGTGATGGGTGACCGTGACGGTCGCCAGGTCCGGGCGACCGGTGGCGAGTCGGTGCAGGGCGTCGATCAGGTCCTCGCGCGAGGGCAGGTCGAGCGCGTTGAACGGCTCGTCGAGGAGCAGCAGGGACGGGTCGGCGATGAGCGAGCGAGCGATGAGGATGCGGGCGCGTTGGCCGCCTGAGCACACGCCGTACGGCCTGTCGGCCAGGTCCTTGCAGTTCAGTTCGGCGAGCAGGTCGTGGGCGCGTTCGCGGGTCGCGGCGTCGTCTTGCGCCACAGCGGCTGAACGGTCCCGGTGGCTCCGGTCAGGACGATCGTGCGCGCGGTCTCGTTCTCGGGAACGCGCTGTGCGCTGGAGACCAGGCCGATGCGGGCCCGCTGTTCGCGCAGGTCCAGGCGGCCGAGCCGGTGGCCGAGGATCTCCACGGTGCCGTCGATGGGGTGCATCAGCGCACCGGCGAGGCGCAGCAGGGTCGTCTTGCCCGCGCCGTTCGCGCCGAGCAACGCCCAGTGCTCGCCGGAGCGTACGGTCCAGTCGATCCGGTCGAGGATCACCAGCCCGGTGGTGAAACGGCGCACGCCGACGGAGTTGAGCGCGGCGACGGTCCGTGGCTGCGCGGGCGTGTCCATGGGCGCTCCTGCCTGGCGCTGATACGCGCAACGTCGATGACGAGAATATTATCGCGCTCACATATCGATCGCTCTTATTACGCGATATCAGGTGCGGAGCAGGGCACCTCGGCGCTCACGGGGCAGTGACAGGCCTGCGGCCGCGCGGGCGCCAGCCTGCCACCGAGGGCCTACGGCACACCGACTGCTGCTGGGTGACGCAGTGGATTCCGCCGCCGCCGACGCCGAGGCGGTCGATCTTGAGCCGTTCGACGACGCGGTCGGGGAAGAGGCGGGTCAGCGTGGCGCGCGCCGGCCAGCCCGGGAAGCCCGCCGCCTGACCGCGGGGCCGAAGGGAACGGCAGCCCGCGGCACCCGTTGTCAGACCCCTCCCCCATGATGGAGAGCTTCAAGGGGGCATGGAGGAGGGGCGAGTTGGAGAAGCTCACCGCGGCGGAGCTGAGGGATGTATTCCGCCTGTCGGAGGCCGCGTGGTCACGCATCGCGGCCGGCATGACCGACCCCGTCGATCCCGCCGGCACCGAAGGCGAGACGAAGTGGTCCGGACATGACTTCGGCCGGTGGCTCGCCGCCGAGCATCCCGGCCTCGCGGGCAAGGGCCCCCTCCTGCTGCGCCCGGCGCCCGCGGTCAAGCCCCGCTACCTCGGCGGTGCGTACCGGACTCCCGAGGACGACACGACCGTCGATGCCGAGCTCTTCGCAGGGCTGTGGCGGACGCACGCGGGCGTCGTCGCCGTCGTCTATCCCCTGTACGGCATCGGCGACGCGGGGAGGGAAGTCCTCGACGTCCACGACGACGCCGACACCTTCGTCTTCGTCGACTACGCCTACGGTCTCGACGGGCCCGAGCTGCGGGCGGTGGACCGGGACCGGCCCGAACTCGTCTACGACCCGACCTGGGCGCAACTGGCCGCCCATGTGGGGACCCGCGTCCCGTTCTGGCCCGGCTCGCTGCGCCGCGAGCAACACCTGACCGCGTGGCGGCCCGGGGACGAACCCCGGCCGGTAGAGGTGATCACCTTCCCTTCCTGGGAGCCGCTCTACACGCTGGCGCGGCAAGAGCCCGAAGGCTCCCCGCTCCGGCACGCCTGTTTCACCATCGGCCACCGGATCCGGGCCGCAGCCGCGGACAGCGCCACCGAGGAGATGGAGAACCTCCGCAGCCGGGCGGGTTCTGCGAGGGCCTCGATGGTGTTCCCGGCCGTGCCGGACACGGCTGATCCCGGTCTCGCGCAGGTCGCGACGGACGACGTCGTCGGCGCCGGACTCGCCGAGCTCTGCACACGCACCGACGACCTGGCGGTGGAGTGCCTGGAACAGGTCAGCGGGTGGAGCGGCGCCAAGCACCTTCCGTTCGGCGGCACGTTCCAATTGATGCGGACGGAGGTCACCCGGGCCGGAGCCGAGTGGATCAACCGGCTGCGTGCCGTGCCGCCGACCGCACTCCACCGGGTGTGGGAGGAGGACTACGACACCGTGGGGACCTTCGTCGATCCGGCGACCGGAAGCCCCGTGGTCGCCGTCAAGGGGAAGTTCAGCTCCCGCGACGCCCGGGAGATCACCTATATCGGACGGGCACCCAAGCGCCTTCCCGCCGGCTCCGTCCTCAAGGAGATCGTCCTCGACAAACCGATCTGGGTGCGTACCGGCGACGGCGTGCTGTACCCGGCCCCTGCCATGGACGCCCCGGGGCTGTCCTGGGGATACAGCGGCTCGGGGCCCATGACGCTCGCCGAGTACGTCGGGCGGCTGCTCGACGACGGGGGCAGCCACGCCGTCACCTACGACGACGACGACTCGAAGGACGAACCCGGACTCCGGGCGTTCTTCCGGATCAAGCACAAGCGGGGCACGCGCATCTCGCGACGGGAACTCGTACGCGCGCGCAACGCGTCCTGACCGGCCCGCACCGCCCCACCCCGCCCCAGCCGTGCTGACCGGCGTCCCTCCCGAAAGGCCCTGCGTCCATGCCCCGACACCGCCCGCGCCCCGCCTGGCAGGTCGCCGACTTCTTCGCCCTGGAGCGGGAAGCAGAGGTGTACCTCGCCGCGGTGGACGCCTGCGTGGCCGAGCCGGCCGCCGCACGGCGCCTGGGCGTGCGCCCGCAGGCGACCGCCGAAAACACCCGCGCGAACATGCTCACCGAGGCCAATGTCTCACGGGCCGTCGAACCCTGCCGGGACACGCAGGAGCACTTCCGTTCCCTGCTCGAAGAGAGGGAACGGCTTCGTCGACGGCTCGACTACCTGCGCAACGGAACGCATCCGGCCACCGTGGTGCTCGGCTCGACCACACTCCTGACCCTCCTGTTCCTCGCCTTCGCGTCCTGGACCACGGCCCTCGCCGGCGCCGTGATCCCGCTCCTGACCGCCACCGCGGTGTGGCGGCACCCGGTGTGGCGCATGAGCGTCCTGCTGAACCTCCGGGAATGGCGTCTGCGGCCGGCCCTTCTCCTGCTGAGCAGGAGGACGGCATGGGCCGAAGCCGCCTGGCGCCGGGACCTCCAGGAGAACGGGGTGCGCCCCCTGGTCGCCCGGGTGGTGCAGGCGCTGCTCGGTGAGGACCACGACTCGCTGCTCCTCGCCGACAGCTACGACGGCCTGCGCTCCCCGCGCAATCCGCAGTACGTGATAGACAGCCCGGCTGCCCGGAGCCTCGCCCGCAAGATCGTCCAACTGGAGAGCGGCGGGACCATCGCGGTCAGCGGTTCCCGGGGCGTGGGCAAGTCGACCCTCCTGGAAACCTGTGCCAACGACGCCGGGTTCGCGGTCGTCGTGCAGGCACCGGCCACGTACTCCCCGTACGACTTCCTGCTGTCCCTCTACGTCAGGACGTGCGAGAGGTACCTCGTCCACCGGGGCTACGTCCCTCCCGCGTTCGTCCGGCTCTCGACCTTCCGCAGGGCGGCGCGCCGCCTGTTCCCCGCCCTCCGGAACGCGCTCACCCTGCTGGCCTTCGGGCTGGCGGCGGGCGCGCTCGTCGTCCTCGGCCTGGCCGCGAGCGCGCGCTCCCTCGCGACCCGGTACGAGCGTCCGTTGCGTACGCGCGCGGCGGAGTACGGGCACCGGGCGGCCGACGTGGTGGCGGACGTCTGGCGGGGCGAGCGGATCGGGACCGCCGTGCTCGTCGTCGTCGCCGGCATCGCCCTGTGGAGCCTGCGGCGGTGGAGCCGGTGGGCGGACCTCCGCCGGGGTGCCCGGTACGGGTTGGTCGCGATCGGCGCGCTGCTGGCCGTGGCCGCGTTCCTCTCGCTGTTCTTCGACAGCGGTGTCCGGAGCGTGGTGGGGAACATCGACGAAGACCCGGAGAGTCTCCTGCTGCTGCTCGTGGCGCTGACCGGAGTGGCGAATCTGATGCCCGAACGGCAGTGGGAATTCCGGGGGCGGTTGCTGCTCGGTACCGTCGCCCGCGGACGGATCGCGGTCGGCGTGCTCCTCGTGTCGCTCGCGCTGCTCCTCACCAGGCCCGTGGCGCAGGCGATCGTGACCGACCCCGAGAACCCCCTCCGCCTCGCCTGCGTCCTCGCGGGACTGCTGCTGGTCAAGGCCGGCTCCTGGACCCCTCCGGACCCGACGCCGTCCCTCGTGACGGCCTGCCGCGACGAGCTGTACCGGCTGCAGACCATGCAGACGGCGTCCTCTGCGGTCACGTCGGGGGCCGCACAGCTCCTCACCACGCACACGGCCTCGCTGTCGACCCTGCCGCCGAACTTCCCCGAGCTGGTCTCCGACTTCCGTGACCTGCTGACGGGCATCGCCGCCGAGCAGCACCGGCTGCAGGAGCGGGTCGTGATCGCGATCGACGAGCTGGACCGGCTGGGCTCGGACACCGAAGCGCTCGCGTTCCTGAACGAGATCAAGGCCATCCTGGGCGTGCCCCACGTCCACTACCTGATCTCCGTCGCCGAGGACGTCGGCGCCTCCTTCGTACGCCGCGGGCTTCCGCACCGCGGCGTCACCGACAGCTCGCTGGACGACATCGTGCACGTCCTGCCGTGCACCCTGGAGGAGTCGAAGAAGATCCTCGGGCGTCGGGCGTCCGGTCTCTCCGAGCCCTACAAGGTGCTCACGCACGCCCTCTCGGGCGGAATACCCAGGGATCTCATCCGCTACGGTCTGCGCCTGGACGAGATCACGTCCAAGACCCGGCTCATCGAACTCACCGACATCTCACGTCAGTTGATCCTCGAAGAGCTCGCCGACACGCTCGCGGGCTTCCGCACGCTCCTGAGCAAGCAGCAGTGGACGCCGCGGACCAGCGCGCTCCTCGTGGCGTTCCGGAACCTGACGGGCCATCTGCGTGCCGGCTGCCCCTGCGTCTCCGTCGAGCTCCGGCGGGCCCTGGAGCACGTGGCCTTCCACGATCTCCACCGGCACCTGGGCGAGGAAGCCGCCGCGGAGATTCCGGACGTGGCCCGGAACCTCATCGACGAGGCGTCGGCTTACGTCCTGTTCTCGCTGACCCTGCTCGACGTCTTCGGCGAGGGTGACCTGGCCCGCCGCCGGGACGAGGCTGCGTCACGAGGCCCCGAAGGGGACCTGGATCTCCTGGGCCAGGCCCGTCAGGAGCTGGAGGTGTCCCCGTACAGCGCACGACAGCTGATCGGCTCCATCCGTACCGCGTGGCGGCTCACGGACGGCCCGGCCGCCGGCCTTCCGCCGACGGTCCCGCCCGCCCGCAGCTCCGACTGCCCCCGCCACCCTCAGACTGAGGCCTGAGAGCTGTGCGGTGGGGCCGAACACGCTTGAGGAGTACGCCCTTTGAGAGGACGGGCTGGAGGCGGAGCTGCGGCTACCGGTCTGGCTGCGGTAGCGCGTCCCGCCCCGGCTGGCCCTGGGTGTGTGGGGGCGGCCCGAGCGGGGGTGCCGGCCTCGCGGGTAGGCTGTGAGCGCAGCTGGTTCGCACCCGTCAGCCGGACGGGGTGCGTCGTAAGAGGGAACCCGGTGGGAATCCGGGACTGCCCCGCAGCGGTGAGCGGGAACGACCGCCGTCATACGCACTGGGACCGGAACCGGTCCTGGGAAGCGACGGCCAGTAGGAGCCCGCCGGGAGACCGGCAGGCGCGCCCGCGAGTCCGAAGACCTGCCACTGCCCGCATGACGAAGCGTCGTGCGGGGTTCCCGAGGCACACCTGCCCGGGACCTTTCTGCCGCGACTCGCGAAGGAGAGTTGACGTGGCCGACCAGACCGTCACCACCGCTGGGTGGGTTGAGCACGACACCGGCCTCCCCGACCTTAACGTCGACGTCGACGTCGACGTCCCGGGGCCGATCCCCTCGTAGGCGACGGGCCGCCCGGCAGGCCTACGAGACGCCCTGCCCCGGCGCCGTGGCCCGGCCGTGCGGGGACTCCGCCTTGCCGTCCCCGCGAGCCGTAGCGCGAGTTCACCCCGCGCGGCCCCGTGCGCCCGTCCGCTCCTGTGCGCCTCCCGACAGGGCGCGAAGAACATCCGATCCATCCGCGGTGAGAGGACCAACCATGCCCCGCAACCACCCGAAGACCGTGCTGTCCGCACTCGCCGTCGCCCTGCTCATATCCGGCTGCGGAGGCGGCACCGCGCCCTCCGCCACCCCCTCGCCGGGCGCGACCGCCGAGGGCTTTCCGGTCACGGTCACCAACTGCGGGGTGACGAGCACCTATCAGCGTCCGCCGCAGCGCGCGGTGTCGCTGAACCAGCACGCGACCGAGGTGATGCTGGCCCTCGGCCTGGAGAAGTCGATGGTGGGGACGGGCTATCTCGACGACAAGATCCTCCCCGAGTACCAGGCCGCCTACGACAGCGTGAAGGTCCTCTCCAAGGAATACCCGTCCTTCGAGGCACTCCTGGAGGCCGAGCCCGACTTCGTCTACGGCGGGTGGACGTCCACCTTCGACGAGAAGGAGGGCCGCAGCCGGGCCGCCTTCACCAAGGCGGGGATCAACACCCGCCTCAACACCGAGGAGTGCCCCACCGGCCCGGTGGACGTGGCCGCCATGGACGAGGAGATCCGCACGGTCGCCAAGATCTTCGGCGTGCCCGAGCGGGCCGAGGAGCGGCTGGGGAAGCTGCACGCCACCCTCGACAAGGTCGAGACCGGGCTCACCGGCGTCACCCCGGTCAAGCTCTTCGTGTACGACAGCGGCGACAAGACGGCCTTCACCGCGGGTGGCAAGGGCATCGGCAACGAGATGATCCGGCGGGCCGGCGGGGCGAACCTCTTCGCCGACCTGGACAAGGCCTTCGGCGACGTCTCGTTCGAGCAGGTCGCGCAGCGCGCGCCCGAGGCCGTCGTCATCTACGACTACGGCGACCGGTCCGTCGAGGACAAGAAGAAGTTCCTGCTCGCCCATCCGGCGCTGAAGGACGTGCCCGCGATCAAGAACCAGCGGTTCGCGGTCCTGCCGCTGTCCTCCACGGTGGTCGGCGTGCGGGTGCCGTCGGCCGTCGAGTCGCTGGCGCGTCAGCTCCACCCGGGACTCGTCCAGTGACCGGGGCCAAGGCACCGGCACCCGTGGGGACCGGCCTTCGTGAGGAGGCCCGGCCCGGCCGGCGCGAGGAAGGCCGGCCCGGCCCCGCGCGCCGCCCCGGGATCCCGTACGCCCTGGTGCTGGCCCTACTCGGCGTGCTGGTGGCCGGCGCCGCCACGGCCGGCATCGCGGCCGGCTCGATCAGCGTCCCGGCCGACCAGGTGTGGGGCATCCTGCTGCACCGCGTGCACCCGTCCCTCGCCGAGCCGACGTGGACCCCGGTGCGCGAGACGATCGTCACGGACGTCCGCCTGCCCCGGGTGCTGCTGGCCGGGGTGGTCGGCGCGGGTCTGTCGGTGGCGGGAATGGCGCTGCAGGCGCTGGTCCGCAACCCGCTGGCCGATCCGATGCTGCTGGGCGTGTCCTCGGGCGCGTCGGTCGGCGCGGTGCTCGTCCTGGTCCTGAACCTGACGATGTTCGGGCTGTTCACCCTGCCGGTGGCCGCGTTCTGCGGGGCCCTGGCCGCCCTGGTCGCCGTCTACTTCCTGGCCCGTTCCGGCGGGCGGATGACGACGGTGCGGCTGGTCCTGGCCGGTGTGGCCACGGCCGAGGTGCTGTCGGCGCTGGCCAGCTTCCTGATCGTCACCTCGAACGATCCGCACAAGACGCAGTCCGCGCTGCGCTGGATGCTCGGCGGACTGGCCGGCACCACCTGGACGACGGTGTGGATCCCGGTCGGTGCGGTCCTGCTCGGGACGGCCGTCCTCCTCGGTGTCTGCCGTCCGCTCAACCTCCTGCTGGCCGGCGAGGAGGCCGCCGCGGCCCTCGGTCTGGACGTGCACCGGTTCCGCGGCGCCCTGTTCACCCTGGTGGCCCTGATGATCGGCACGATCGTCGCGGTCAGCGGGCAGATCGGCTTCGTCGGACTGATCATGCCGCACGTGGTGCGGCTGCTCGTGGGCGCCGACCACCGTCGCGCGCTGCCCGCCGCGGCCCTCCTGGGGGCGGCGTTCCTGATCTCCGCAGATCTGGCCGCGCGCACGTTCATGAGCCCGGAAGAGATACCCGTGGGCATCCTCACCGCCCTCGTCGGCGGTCCCTTCTTCCTCTGGCTGATGCGACGGAAGGCTGCCCGGTGACCGGCCGACCGACCGCAGAGCCCGGTTCCCTCCGCGCCGAGGAGGTCAGCGTCGTGGTGAACGGCAAGGCGCTGGTCCACCGGGCCTCCCTGCACGTGGCGCCCGGCGAGGTCGTGGGCCTGGTCGGCCCCAACGGCGCCGGCAAGTCCACCCTGCTGCGCACCTTCTACCGGGCGGTGCGGCCCACATCGGGCCGGGTCCTGCTCGACGGCGAGGACGTCTGGCGCATGCCGGGCAAACGCCTCGCCCAGCGCCTCGCGGCCGTACTGCAGGAGACGTCCGGGGACTTCGAACTGACCGTGTACGACGTGGTGGCGATGGGCCGCACCCCGCACAAGCGGGCCTTCGCGGGCGATGACGCGGACGACCGCGACGTCATCACCCGGTCCCTGGCGCAGCTGCGCGTCGACTCCCTCGCGCACGCGCCGTTCGACCGGCTGTCGGGCGGGGAGAAGCAGCGGGTCCTGATCGCCCGTGCGCTCGCCCAGCGCACGGGGACCATGGTGCTGGACGAACCGACCAACCACTTGGACCTGCGCCACCAGCTGGACGCACTGCGGCTCGTGCGGCGGCTCGGCGTCACCGCCGTCGTCGCGCTGCACGACCTGAACCTCGCCGCGGCGTTCTGCGACCGGATCTGCGTCATGACGGGCGGCCGCGTCGTCGCCACGGGGGAGCCCGCGCAGGTGCTGACGGCGCCGCTGCTGTCCGAGGTGTACGAGGTCGAGGCCGAGGTCATCGCGCATCCGCGCACCGGGGTGCCGTTCGTCAGCGTCCTGCCCGGCTGCGAACGGCCGGCCTACGGAGCGCCGGAGGGAGGAGAGCCGGCCGTTCGCCGGGACTGACCGGTAGGCCGCCGTCCGTGCTCCAGGGCGTCGGCGGCGACGTGTCCGGCCGGGTGGTGCACGCCGTACGGCGGCACGCCGGCCGCGTGGGCCGGGTCGCCGGAAGGAGTTCGACGCGAACGGGTGCCGACGGGAACTCGCACCGCACCGCGCACGACTACCTCTCCGGCGGTCCCGCACGGATGACCGCGACGGGCGCAGCGCCGTACACGTACCCAGGAGCTGGAGAGCCGATGACCGGAAGGCAACCCGAGACCCGCCCCCGCCCCGCCTGGCCGCGCTGGGCGCCGCCGCCGGCCCTGGCCGGCTTCGTCGTGCTCCTGGCAGCCGTGTTCGCCCTCTCCTACGGGGTGGGATCCGCCGCCGGGCCGGTCGCTCCCGGCCTGCACCGGACCGGCCCCGACGCGGGATCCGGCGGCGGCATGGGCGGCATGGACGGTACGCATCCGGGGAGCGGGCGGTGACCGCGGACGCCGTGGGCGGCACCCTGACCACGACCGACCTGACCGTCGGCGGTATGACGTGCGCGGCCTGCGTGAACCGGGTGGAGAAGCGGCTGGCGAGGCTCGACGGAGTGACCGCGGCGGTCAACCTCGCCACCGGGCGGGCACGGGTGAGCCATCCGCCCGCCGTGACCGTCCAGGACCTGGTCGAGGCGGTGGAGCGCGCCGGTTACACCGCCGAGCCGCCCCCGGCGCCCGTACCGCGTGAGGAGTCCCCGCCTGCCGAGCAGCCCGCCGACGCCGAGAGCGAGGGCCAGCGCGCGGAGCGCGAACGGCTGTTGATCACCGTGCTGCTCTGCGCCCCCGTCCTCGTGCTGTCGATGGTGCCCGCCCTGCAGTTCCGCAACTGGCAGTGGCTGTGCCTCACTCTCGCCGCTCCGGTCGTCGTGTGGAGCGCCCTGCCCTTCCACCTGCGGGCGGTACGCGGGCTGCGGCATGCGGCGGCCACCATGGACACCCTGGTCTCCCTCGGGGTCGCCGCCTCGTTCTCCTGGTCCCTGTACGCCCTGTTCCTCGGCGGCGCCGGCGATCCGGACATGCGGATGCCGTTCACCTTCCTCCCCTCGGCGGGAGGGGAGGTCGCGCACGTCTACCTGGAAGCCGCCGTCGGAGTTCCCCTGTTCGTCCTGGCCGGCCGCCATCTGGAGGCGCGGGCCCGGCGCGGCACCGGCGCGGCCCTGCGCTCACTGGCCGGGCTCGCCGTCAAGGACGTGACCGTACGGGAGGACGGCCGGGAGCGGCGGATCCCCGTGGAACAGCTGCGGGTGGGGCAGGAGTTCCTCGTGCGCCCCGGCGAACGGGTCGCCACCGACGGTGTCGTGGTCTCCGGCAGCTCCGCCCTGGACCTGTCCCTGGTCACGGGTGAGAGCGATCCCGTGGAGGTGGGACCCGACCGGAAGGTGGTGGGGGCCGCCGTCAACGCCGGCGGACTGCTCCTCGTACGGGCCACCGCGGTCGGCGCGGACACCCAGCTCGCCCGGATCACCCGCATGGTCACCGAGGCGCAGGCCGGCAAGGCGCGGGCCCAGCGGCTGGCCGACCGTGTGGCCGGGGTCTTCGTCCCGGTGATCCTGACCCTGGCGGTCACGGTGCTCGGGTTCTGGCTCGGTGCCGGGGCCGACCCGCAGGCGGCCGTGACCGCGGCGGTGGCGATCCTCGTCGTCGCCTGTCCGTGCGCGCTGGGGTTGGCGACCCCCACCGCGCTGCTGGCCGCGACCGGCCGGGGCGCGCAGCTGGGCGTGCTGGTCAGCGGTCCGCAGGCGCTGGAGGCACTGCGGCACGTGGACACCGTGGTCCTGGACAAGACGGGCACGCTCACCACCGGCCACATGAGCGTCGTCCACGTCACCGCGGTCAGCGGCGGCATCGGGCGCGAGGCGGTCCTGCGCCTGGCCGGGGCCGTGGAGCAGGGCTCGGAGCATCCGCTGGGCCGCGCCCTCGCCGCGTACGCGCAGCGCGCGCAGACCGGGGGCGCACTGCCCCCGGTCACCGACTTCCGGGCCACTCCCGGGGCGGGCGTCACGGGGTTCGTGGAGGGGCGGCGCGTCGACGTGCTCTCCCCCGACGACGGCCTGCCGAAGTCGCTGGCGCAGGCGCTGGCCCAGGCGGAGGCGTCCGTGCTCACGCCCGTCCTGGTCCGGGTGGACGGCTTCGACGAGGCCCTGATCGCCCTCGGGGACGTCCTTCGGCCCGGGAGCTACCGGGCCGTGGACCGGCTGCGCCGGCTGGGCGTGGAACCGGTGCTGGCCACCGGTGACCGCGATGCCACGGCGCGCACGGTCGCCGCGCAGCTCGGCATCTCCGCGGTCCATGCCCGCTGCACTCCGGAGGGGAAGGCCGAACTGGTGACCCGTCTGAAGGAGGAGGGACGGCGGGTGGCGGTGATCGGGGACGGTGTGAACGACGCCGCCGCCCTGGCCCGCGCCGATCTCGGCATCGCCATGGGCAGCGGTACGGACGTGGCGATCGGAGCGGCCGACGTGACGCTGGTGCGCGGTGACATCGAGGCGGTGGCCGACGCCGTCCGGCTGGCCCGTCGCACCCTGGGGACGATCCGCGCCAACCTCGTCTGGGCGTTCGGCTACAACGCGGTCACCGTGCCCCTCGCCGCGGTCGGCTGGCTCAACCCGATGGTCGCCGCGGCCGCGATGTCCGCCAGCTCGCTGCTGGTGGTGGGCAACAGCCTGCGCCTGCGGGCCTGGCAGCCCTCGCCGAAGCGCCACGGTGGCGCGGCCACTCCCCGTCCCGGCCGAAAGGACTTCCAGCGATGACCGGTCCCCTCTCCCCCACGTCGTCGGCCGAGGCCTGGCCCGGCAGCCGCAGGCTGCGCGACCAGCTGATCTCCGTGCTCGCACCGGTGACCGCCTGTCTCACGGCCCTGGTCGGACTGACCGCGTGGACCACGGCAGGAGCGGCGGGCACTCCGGCCCGCATCGAGGTCGGCATCGGGCGGGTCTTCCTCCCGTACGCCGACAAGGAGCGCACCGCCGCGTTCTTCCGGATCTCGAACACCGGAGGGTCCGGGGACCAGTTGGTCTCCGTGACGTCCCCCGTCGTGGAGGCGGTGATGCTGAACCGGCACGAGAGTCCCGCGGGGGCGGATTCCATGCGCACGGTCCCCTCGGCGGAGATCCCCGCAGGCTCGACGCTGCAGATGACCCCGAGCACGCTGGACGTGGTGATGACGGTCAAGGGCCGCTGGCAGGTGGGTGACGCGGTGCCCTTCGTCCTGCACTTCCGCAACAGCGGGCCCGTCGAGGCGGTGGCGTTCGTCGTGCGGCCCGGCAGCTGAGCCGCTCCCCGTCGCCGATCCCTGCCGGTCTCGTGCGATCTCGTCCGATCTTTCCGTCTTCGGGAACCCGGAGCCCGCGCCGTCCGACTACTGCTGCGCAAGGGGCGGACACTGCGGCGAAGTCATCCTGCTGCAGAGGATCGAAGGACGAGTGATGGGCGGGCTGGACGTCCACATGCGCGAAGTGGCCTGCCGGCACGGCCGGGTGGAGGCCGTCGCCGAGGTGGATCTGAAGATCGCGGCCGGTGAGCGCGTGGCGCTGACCGGAACGAACGGTTCGGGCAAGACCACGCTGCTGCGTGCCGTGCTCGGTCTCCACCGGCAGGTGTCGGGCTCGATCACGGTCGGCGGACGCGGCACCGGTTCGGCCGCGGAGTGGGCCTGGCGGCGCCGGGCCTGCGCCTGGATCCCGCAGAAGCCGGCCGCCGGACGCTTCCCACTGCTCGGCGGCGAGCTGCTGGCGAGCAGCGGCGCTCCGCGGGAGGCGGCGGAGGCCGCGGACCGGCTCGGGGTGGGTCCGCTGACCGGGCGGCCGCTGCACACCCTCTCCGGAGGCCAGTTGCAGCGCATGTACCTGGCCCGGGCGATCGGCAGTGTCGCCGCCGGGGCCCAGGTGCTGCTGGCCGACGAACCCACCGCCGCACTCGACTTCGACGGCCAGGAGGAAGCGGCGGACGTCCTCACCTCCCTGCCGGTGACCCTCGTCGTGGTGACGCACGACCGCGCGCTGGCCGAGCGCTGCGACCGGGTACTGGAGATGGCCGCGGGCCGGCTGCGGGAGGTCCGGTGACGCTCGCCACCGCCGACCTGGGCGAACTCCTGCAGCTCCTGCCCGTGCAACGGGCGGGCATCGCCCTCCTGCTGGCCGCGGTCGGGCTGCCCGTGATCGGCGTGGTCATCGTCGGGCTCGACATCATGCCGGTCCGGTTCGCGATGATGCACGTCGCCCTGCTCGGGATCGCGGTCGGCCTGCTCACCGGCCTCGACCCCATGCTGTGCGCGCTGGTGGCCTGCTCCCTGGCCGGCGCGGGCGTCGCCCCGCTCGCCCGTACCCCGGACGGGCTGTCCGGGGCGATGGGGCTGTTGATGAGCCTGGCCATCGCGGCGGCCCTCCTCCTGCTCGCCGTGTCGGGCGTCAACGCATCGGGGGCCTTCGCCCTGCTCTGGGGCTCGATCCTGTCGGTGGGCACCTCCGATCTGGTCGTCCTCGGGGTGCTCGCCGTCGTGGTCCCCGGCCTCTTCTGGTGGCGGCGCCGCGAGATCGGCCTGCTCCTCTACGACCGCGAGCTCGCGCAGTGCTCCGGCGTCCCCGTGCGGGCGCTGACGGCGGCCCTCCTGGTGCTCGTCGCCATCGCGGTCGCCGGGGCCATCAAGCTCACCGGCGCCCTGCTCGTCGACGCGCTGACCCTGCTTCCCGCCCTCGCGGCCCGCCGCCTCGGCAGTTCGCTGCGGTCGATCACCCTGTGGGCGGTCGGCATCGGCGTCGTCGTCAACCTGACGGGGTTCCTGCTGGCCCTGTGGCTGGACTGGCCGCCCGGCCCGGTCCTCGTCCTGACGGCGGGGGCACTCGTCCTCGCCGTGCACTTCATACCCGAACGGAGAATCAGCTCATGGCGCGCACCGGCGTCCCTATCTCTTCCTTCCTCGCACTGAGCGCGGCAGTCCTCCTCACGGCCGGTTGCGGAAGCGACACCGGCGCCGCCGACGTCGCTGCTGACGGCCCGGCGAAGGCCGGCGCCCCGGCCGGGAAGAACAAGCCCGTGGTGGTCGTGACCACCACCTGGGAGGGCGCGTTCGCCAAGGCCGCGGGGGCCGAGGACGTCAAGGTAATCGTCCCGCAGTCCGTGCACCACGCCCCCGACTACGACCCGAAGCCCTCGGACCTCGCCGCCGTCGCCAAGGCCGACTTCGTGCTGTACGCGCCGTTCGAGCCGTACGCCGCGAAGATCAAGGAGGCCGCCGGCTCCAAGGCGAAGCTGGTCGAGGTCAACCTCGACAACGATCCCGACAAGGTCAGGGCCGAGGTCGACAAGCTGGGTGCTCTCTTCGGCACCGCTGACGCCGCCGCTCAGTGGAAGACCGGCTTCGGCACCGAGTACGCGAAGCTGAACAAGGACGTCCAGGCGGCCTGGCCCGGCGGCAAGAGCCCCTCCGTCGTCACCCAGGTCTTCACCGCCTGGGCCGCGAAGCTCTCGGGCGCCACCCCCCTGGGCACCTTCGGGCCCGAGGCCGTCACCCCGGCGCAGCTCGCCGAGCTCTCCGCGAAGAAGCCGGCGCTCGTCCTCGACAACGCCCACATGTCCACCGGCACGGTCCTGCCCGACTCCGGCGCCAAGCAGGTCAAGATCGTCAACTATCCGGGCGAGGACCTCGATCTGCTGCCGGTCTACCGCAACGCGGCAGCCGAGCTGAAGAAGGCCATGGGCGCGTCGTGACCGTGCGCCGCAAGGCGTAGCGACGACGGGAGGGCACGCGCCGGGCGCGTGCCCTCCCGTTCTGGCCGGGGCGGGGCCCGGCCGGCGCGGCGCCGGCCGGGCCCCGGCCTCTCATCCGGCCTGGGCGAGCGGGATGCTGCCGCTCTCCAGCTGCGGGACGGTGCCGGTCACAGGCCGGGGGATGCTGCCGGTCGCGGGCCGCGGGACGCTGCCGGTCTGCGCCGGGGGACGGATGCCGGTCAGGCACGCGCGCAGGGCGCCCCGGTCGGGCTTGCCCGCCGGGGTCAGCGGGAGTTCGGCCACGGCCAGGAGCCGCTCGGGGAACTTGCGCTGCTCGAGCCCGCACTCCGTGAGGTGCGCACAGAGCTCCTCCAGGGAAGGCGCCTGCGCCGTGCGGGGTACGACGCAGGCCGCCAGCCTCTCCCCCATCACCGCGTCCGCAACCCCCACGCACACCACGTCGCGCACCAGCGGGTGGGAGGCCAGGTGGCGCTCGACCTCGGCGGGGCTGATGTTGGCGCCGCCGCGGATGACGATGTCCTTGAGCCGTCCGACGATGTGAAGGGTGCCCGCCTCGTCGAGGAAACCGAGGTCTCCGGTGCGGACCCAGCCGTCGGGGGTGCGGTAGCGGGCGTCGAGGTCCGGGGAGGCGACGTAGCACAGCGGGGTCATCGGGCCGCGCGCGATGATCTCCCCGACGCTGCCGTCCGGCAACGGCTCGTGGGTTTCGGTGTCGGCGATGCGGATGTCGGCGACCCGCGGGTCGGGGCGCCCGGCCACGACGCCCTGGCCGTCGGCGGGCGGGGTCTCGTTGCCCAGTCCGGTGTGGCAGTTGACGCCGTCGGCCGAACCGTAGAGGTTGACGACCGGGCAGCCGAAAGCCTGGGCGGCGTCCTTGGCCGTGCGCTCGTCGAGCGCGGATCCGCCCAGGACGAGGGCGGTGGGGGCGGGCAGCGCGCCGCGGTCGCCTTCGAGCCGGTCCAGCATCATCCGGACCATCGTGGGCACGCCGAGGATGTGCGTGGGCGCGTGCTCCCGCACCGCCGCGAGGGCGGCTTCCGGGGTGAAGTGGTCGAGGAGGACCAGCGTGCCGCCGTGCCGGGCCAGGGTGACGGCCGTGCCGTTCGAGCCGAAGGCGGAGGCCAGCGGCACCAGGAACAGGCAGCGCGGCGCGGTCCCGTCGGGCATCAGGGAGGCGAGGAAGTTTCCGCGGCCGCCGGCGAGGGCGTTGTGCGAGTACGCGACCATCTTCGGCTCGGCCTCGGAGCCGGAGGAGACCAGGATGCGGGCCGCGCTGTCCGGGTCGGGCCGGAACGGTACGAAGGCGCTCGCGTCGGAGCGCAGCAGGGCGGAGAAGGCGACCGTCCCCTCGGGTGCCGTCCCGGGCCCGGCCGCGATCACGTGCCGGAGGGCGGGCAGGGCCGGCGCCAGCGTGTGCAGGTCGGCGGCGTGCCGGCTGCCCCGGTGGTCGATCGCGGCGATGACGGCGACGGCCTCGGCGCGGCGCAGCAGGCATTCCGCTTCCAGGCTGCCGCGGCCGACGGGGAAGGGCAGGGCCACCGCGCCGAGGGCGGCCAGGGCCAGATCGGCGATGACGGCGTTCCGGTGGTTGGGGAGCTGGACGCCGACCACGTCGCCCGGTCGTATGCCGAGGTCGCGCAGTCCGGTGGCCAGGGCGCGCACCTTGCGGTCCAGTGCGGTGTAACAGAGCGGGCCCTTGGCGTCGATCACGGCGGTGGCGTGCAGGTCGGCGATCTGCCGGGCTCGGAAGAGGCTGTAGAGGTCGAGGTCGGGGCAGGTGCCGTCGACCACCCAGGAGCGGCGGAGGTCGGCGGGCAGCAGGTCGTGCAGTACGAGCCTGTTGGCGGTCATGCGAAGCTCCAGGGGTCGGGAACGGCAGGGGCGCCGTGCGCGTCGCGGCTGATCGAGCCGGTGAAGCGCCGGTCGTGGTGCAGGTCGGCCAGTTCGGTGGTGACGGCGGTGGCCGTCAGGCCGTGCTCCCGCAGCTGCTCGAGGGCGTCCGCGGTGGGCAGGTCGCGCAGGTCGTACGCTCCTGCGGCGGCGGCGCCCTCGTCGGCCGGGGCGATCCAGCCGTCGGCCGTGGGCAGGGGGCGGCGGAATCCGGCCGGCCGCCGGGGGGCCTCGCCCCGGACCGCGCGTCGCAGGGCGGGTGCGGTCAGCGTGTCGGCCGCGCCGAGCAGGGAGGAGTCCACCCGTACGCCGTGGCCGGTGCGTTCGCGCAGCAGGAGTCCGGCGAGGACCGCCTCGGCGCCGTGCAGTCCGCCGAGGACGTCGAGCAGGGTCATCAGCGAGGGGGCCGGGGCCTCGTCCTGGGGGCGGACGGCCTCGCCGACCGCGGTGCGGGCCTGGACCATGAAGTCGGTGCCCATGGGGGCGTCGTCGAGCCGGTCGGCCCAGCCGCTGGTGTAGGCGTAGACGAGCGCGGGATTCACCGCCGCGAGGTCGTCGTGGTCCAGGCCGAGTTCGGCGGCCTTGCCCGGGGCCCAGTTGTGGAGGAACACGTCGGCCTCCGCGGCCATCTCGCGCAGTCTGCGCCGGTCTCCGTCCGCCTTGATGTCGATCTCCACCGCCCGCTTGCCCCGGTTGAGGGCGAGCCAGCGCGCGGAGATCCCGGAGCAGGCGGGCGGCATGCCGCGCAACGGGTCCCCGCCCGGCGGCTCGATCCGGATCACGTCAGCGCCGAGCAGGCCCAACAGGTGCGCTGCGAGCGGGGCCTGGATGCGCCGGCCGGCCTCCAGCACGGTGAGTCCGGCCAGCGGCCGGCCCGCGGAAGGCCCGGCGCCGCGCCCGGCTGCCGTCCTCGGACGGTCTGCTTCCGGCCCGAGGAGCCGGAGCGCCCAGGGAGCGGCGCCGTCGTCCTCCAGTGCCCTTTCCGCGAGGGTGCGCAGGACGCACACCTCGGCGCCGGAGAGAGCGGCGGCCCGCCGGATGCCCGTCATGGGGATGGCCCGGGTGACCTCGTGGAGGGCCGGCGGGAACGGCGCGCAGGCGGTCGCGTACCGGAACTGGAAGGGCCGCCAGCCTGCCCGGATCGCATCGGCGGGCGCCTCCAGAGCCCGCCAGAAGGAGGCCCAGGCACCCGGGTCGAGGGTCTCCAGCTCGAAGAGGACCCCGTCGGCGGAGCGGAAGGGCGGCCCTCCGGCGGCGAGTTCGGCGGCTTCGCCCTCGTCGGCCCCGGCTGCGGCGAGGTACTGGGACACCGTCAGCAGGCCCGCCCGGTCCGCGCGGGTGGTGACCTGGGCGGCGGGCCCTCCCCGGGCCTGGCCTATCAGGCCGGCGAGCAGCCCCTGCACGGTCAGGACGGCGGCGGCCGTGGCCGCGTAGTCGGCGGCCACCCCGCGCGGGGAGCCGTCCCGGCGGCCGTGCACGGCCATGATGCCGGTGGCGGCCTGGACGGTCGCCTCGTCGACGAGCCCGCTCGCGGGATCCGCCCACGTGGCGGCCGCCCGCGCGGGTGCGAAGCCGCCGCCGGTGAGCGTGATGCCGTCCGGCGGGGCCTGGCCGCAACGATCGCCGGTCGCGCCGAGCAGGCGCAGGTGGTCGGCGACGACGTCCGTGATCTGCGGGGGCCCCGAGGTGTCGAAGCGCAGTGTGTCGAGCGGCCGGACCGTCTGCGTGGTGGCTGGTGACGCCATGCCTCTCCTCTCCCGGCGCGGCGGTGGCCGTCGCCCGGTTCGTGCGATACGCGGGAACCGGGGAGCGTTCGCACCCGACCAGTTCCACGGACAGGCAGTCGGACAACCGTTCCCACGAGTTCCCGGGAATGAGGAGGAAAACAGTGATAGATCCAGGCACGGCCGCCCCACACGAGCTCCGAGGAGCCGAGTTGAAGGCCCGGGTCGCCGCGTTCGTCCGCAGCCGGGTGATCCCCCGGGAGGACGTGCTGGACGCGGGCGGCCCGGCGGCGGCCGCAGCGCTCACCGGGCTGAGGGGGCAGGCCCGGGAGGAAGGGCTCTGGGCGCTCCCGCTCCCGGCCGAACTGGGCGGCGGCGGACTGTCCTTCGCCGCGTACGCCGCGCTGGCCGAGGCCGAGGGGGCCAGTGACCACGGCCCCGCCGCGCTCGGCTCCGCCCCCCTGCTCGACGTCACCATGCTGGCCCGCCACGGCACGCCCCGCGTCCGCGAGGAGTACCTGGAACGGCTGGTCGCCGGGGAGGTGCGCACCTGCTACGCGATGACCGAGCCGGACGTGCCGGGCACCGACCCGTTCTCGACCGCCACCGCCGCCGAGCGCCTGGCGGGCGGCGGTTGGCGCGTCACCGGCCGCAAGTGGTTCACCTCCGGCGCCGCGGGCGCCGACCTGGTGACCGTCCTGGCCCGCACCGGCGGAACCGCCGGGGACCGCGCAGGGCTCTCCCTGTTCCTGGTGCCCACCGCCTCCCCCGGTTTCCGCGTGGTCAGGGAACTCCCCGTGCTCGGTACGGCGGGTCAGTACGAGATCGAACTCGACCGGGTCCGCGTGCCCGCCGACCACCTCCTCGGCGAGCCCGGCAGCGCCCTCGCCCTCGCGGGTGAGCGGCTGCTGCTCGGCCGTACGCTGCGCTGCCTGCGCTGGCTGGGCCAGGCCCAGCGCGCCTTCGACCTCATGTGTGACCGGGCCGCCACCCGCAGCGGATCCCGTGGGCCGCTCGCCGACCACCAGCTGGTCCAGCAGCACGTCTTCGACGCCCTGCTCGCGCTGCGCACCACCCGTCCCCTCGTCCACGAGGCGGTGGGCCTGATCGCGTCCGGGCAGGACGCCCGTACGGAGGTGGGGCTGGCCAAGGTCGCCGCCGCCCGCATGCTCCAGCAGGTCACGGACTCGGCCATCCAGGTCCACGGCGCCGCCGGGCTCGGTCCGGACACCCCGCTGCCCGCCCTCTTCCGCACGGGCCGCGCCGCCCGCATCCTCGACGGCCCCGACGAGCTCCACATCACCTCCGTGGCCAGCCGCGTCCTGCGCGACCACGCCGGGAGGGCCTAGACGCGGGTGATGTCGACGAGGCCGTCCAGCGCGGCCAGCCCGAGCGCCAGGAAGAAGTCGCCCCAGATCAGCTCGTGCCGGACCGCCAGCCCCTTCGCGGCGTCGTAGCAGCCGTCCAGCAGCATCCCCGGCGGGCGGCCGGAGCACGCGCCGGTCAGGTGGGCCTGCGCCAGGCGGTTGAGGATGGCCACGGCCCGGTACGCACACGCCTCCGCCCGGGGTCCGGAGACCCGTGCGAGCTTCAGCAGTGCCACTGCGGTGATCGCGGCGGCCGACGTGTCCAGGGGGCCGCCGGGCCGGGAGGCGCCGGCCGGCGGTACCAGCCGCCCGGACAGCACCTCCCCTTGCGCCAGCAGCTGTTCGGCCGCCTCGTCGAGCCGGGCGCAGTCGCCGCTCACGAGGCCGGGCCGTGTCAGGGCGTCGGCGACGGCCAGGAGCAGCCAGGACTGCCCCCGGCTCCAGCCCGGCGCGGGTTCGTCGCAGCGCTGCCATCCCGCGCCCCCGTCGAACAGCCGGGCGGGCCACAGCCAGGGGCGCCGCTCCCCGCCCGCGCCGAGGCAGAGGTCGAGGTGCCGGTGGAGGTGGGCGGCCGCGGCGGCCGTGCCCTCCGCCCCGGCGCCCGCCAGCAGGGGCACCATGCCCGGTACGCCGTCCACGCGGGCCAGGAGGCGGGGCCCGCCCAGCGCGTCGCCCCAGGGCACCAGGCCGAGGCCGGGGTCGTAGGCCGACAGGCAGGCCCGGGCGGCCCGTTCCCGCAGCCGGGCGGCTTCGGCATCGGCTCCGGCCAGCGAGGTCCCGTACCAGAAGATCAGGCCCCGGGTGGCGGTGTCGGCGTCCGCCCACGGCGCGAGCCGGGCGGTGCACGCGGCGGCGGCCCGCCGGTCGGCGTCGGTACCCGTGTAGCGGGCGCGCAGCCACAGCAGCCCCGCCCAGAAGCCGCCGGTCCACGAACCACGGCCGGTGGTCGTCCACCGCCCGTCGTCGGGCTCCGCGTGGAGCGGAAAGCGCTCGCCGACCTGGGCCTCGGTCACGCTCACGCGCCCGATCACCGCCGCGAGGGCGTTTTCGGCCCAATCCGGCGGAGTCGTCGTGGTGTTCACGAGGTGGCCTTCCGCCGGTCCCGCGCGGCCCAGGCGAACGCGACGGCTCCCGCCGCCGCGAACTCCACGCCGACCAGCAGCCACCCGTAGCCGTACCGGCCGCTCCCGGCCAGCAGGCCGAACAGGGGCGGCCCCAGGGCGAATCCGGTGAAGAACCCGGCCGCGACGAGCGCCGAGTCCTGCCCGGCCCGGCCCGGAGCGGCCCGCTGCATGACGAGCACCATGGAAACGGCGTTCCCGGACACGGCGAACACGCCGACGGCGACCGCTCCGACCCACACCAGCGGGCCCGCGACGAGCGCGGCGCCCAGGAGGAGAGCCGCCCCGAGCGCGCCGCAGGCGAGCCATCCCGGCAGCCACTCGGCCCGCCCGGGCCGGGCCGCCTTCGCCCACCCGATCCGGCCGGCGATCCCGGCGACACCCAGTACGGCGACCAGGGCGCCGGCCGCCGTCGGCCCCATGCCCAGGCGCTGCGCACCGAAAAGGGCCAGGTAGGTGTTGACCGAGGCGATTCCGGCCCCGAGGAACACGGAGAAGGCCGCCAGCCAGGCGACCATCCCGCGGGGAACGAGCGGGCCGCGCGGTCCGGCCGGGGGCGGCGAAGGATCTCCGGGCAACGCCCCCAGCGCCCACCCGCCGGCGAGCAGGGATGCACCGGCCGCCGTCCACACCGCACCCCGCCAGCCGATCCCGCCCGCGAGCATCACGAGGGGCAGACCGGCCACGAAGGCGCCCAACTGGACGCCGGACTGCTTGAGCCCCGTCACCGCACCCCGCCGGGCCGGCGCAACGACGCGCATGATCGCCTTGTTGGTGGCGGGGTTGGCCAGCGCCTGCGGTACGCCGCCCAGTGCGACGGCGCCCAGCAGCACACCGGCACCGGGCGCGGCGCCGATCAGGGCGAGCGCCGCGGCCGACACCAGCAGCAGGACCGCCAGCGAGCGGCGCGGGCCGATCCGGTCCACGATCCGGCCGCCGGCCGGGGACAGCAGGGCGGCCGTCCCGAAGCCGAGCGTCGTCGTGAGCCCGAGGACCGCGGGCGACACATGCAGTTCGTCGACCAGCCGCGGGCTCAGGGCGCCGAGCAGGAACAGCTGCAGCATCGAGAACGCCATGGCGCACGTGAGCAGCGCCGTCAGCCGGTGTTCCGCGGCCTGGTCCGTACGCGTCCGCACGGCCCCGGGTACCTCCACCGCCACTGATGGCTCCCTTCCCCCACACTGCGCGCACGTCGATCCGACCGGCCATGCAGTCGGCCGGCGAGGGCCTCCAGTTCCCCCCGATCCCTGTGTTCCGGGTCACCATAGGCAGGCGCTCAAGGCACGGCCGGGCCTGCCACCAGAACTTGTCCAGAAGTGCGCACCCTTCTTCGAACTCCCGGAAGCTGGTGCGAGGATGAGCCCCGCCATGAACCCGGGCCGATGTTCACGAGTCGTAAGGGCTGCGATGTTCGCAGCCCTCTGCGTGCTGCTCGCGGCCACCGGCCACATCCTCATGTCGGGCACGGCGGTGCCCTGGTGGGCCCTGTCCGCCGCGTTCGCGGGCACGGGGGGAGCGGCCTGGGCCTTCACCGGCGGGGAGCGCGGGCTGCTCGCCGTCACCGGCGCGGCCGTCACCGTCCAGGCCGCACTCCACGCGGGGTTCTCCCTGGCCCAGTCCCTGGTCCGCCCCTCCCTGCCCACCGGGACCTCGTTCGCCCGCCAGTGGGCGGAGTACCTGACCTGCGGAGACGGGGCAACCGCCGCCGTCTCCCCGCGCGAGGCGCTGAAAGTGGTCAACGAGGCCGGGGTCGGCGGGCTGGTCTTCCGGCCGCCGCCCGGCACCGCGCTCTCCGATGCCGCCGCTCATGGTCACCACGCCGTGCACGAGATGGCCGGCGCCGTGTCCGCCGGGACTGCGGTGCCCGGCGGGGGCCACGACATGGGCGGCATGTCGCCGGCCGCGATGCTCACCGCCCACCTGGTGGCCGCGGTGGTGTGCGGCCTGTGGCTGGCCTACGGAGAGCGAGCCGCCTTCCGCATCCTGCGCGCCGTCGCGGGATGGTTCTGGACGCCGCTGCGCCTGCTGCTCCGCCCGGCCGCGACTCCGCACCCGCCGCGCGTCCTCGTACGCCGTGCGCGCCGGCGCCACGCGCTGCGCCGGCTGCTCCTCGTCCACGCCATCACCTCACGGGGTCCCCCGACGGGAACCGCTGTCCTCTGACAGCCGGCTCCCCGAGCACGCGTCGGCATCCGCGTTCGCGCATCCCCTCGCGCCTCGGGCATCGGCCCTGCCCTCCGCAGGCCGTACACCCCTCAC
>NZ_JARAYQ010000088.1:0-30226 GCF_033794505.1 Streptomyces sp. MB09-01
GCCCCCGCTCCGGCCCCGGCCGCGTCCGCCCCGGGGGAGAAGCGCAACAACCAGAGCTGGGAGCCGCCTTCGGACGGGCTGTTCCCAGCCCCCGTGGCGCTGTCGACCGCGGGCAGGTCCCCGGCAGCCGTCACACGTCGCCGGTCACCACCCCCCTCGACAGCATCCACCCCTCCTGTCGGCGGCCAGTTAGAAATCCCCAGTGGCGGCCACTCGGTGGGCAGGTATCTGGCCGCCGAAGGTCACTCTGCGGTGCCCGACGTTTCGTCGTTCTTGATCGGATCCGACGGCAGCCAGGTCCTGGCTCCGGTGGAACCCGGATGGTGTTGTTGCACCTTCCGTAGCGGCATGTGGTGTGGTCGAGGCACCCCAGTACGAAAGGCTCCGTCTTATGCACCCCTCCATCACGCCTCCCCGCCAAGTCAAGATCGGTGATGCGGCCGCGTTCGCCGGGACCACCCCACGTGCCATCCGCCACTACCACGAAATCGGCCTGCTGCCGGAGCCGGAGCGAGGTGGAGACGGCCGCCGCCGCTACGGCTACGACGACATGATCCGCCTGCTGTGGATCCGCAAGACGGCAGAGGTCGGCATCAGCCTGGACGATATGCGGGCCGCCTCCGACGAAGCCCGGGACATCGAGGAGATCCTGAGCAGGCTGGAGGAAACCTTGGCGGCGCGGGAGGCCGAAATCGAACGTCAGCGCGCGGCTATCCGCCATCTGCAGGCGGTGGGCAACCCGCTGGGGCTGCTCTCCGAACTGGTCACGGACCGGCTCAGCCACCTGCCCCCGGGCGCACTGCGCCCCTCCGACCTCGACGCCCTGCTGGTCACGGAACGGGTCTTCGGCCCGCTGGGCGCCGCCGTCCAAGCCAGCGTGTTCATCGTGCTGGCCACCCACCCCGACCTGAGGGCCGAGGACGACCGCCTCGATGCCGCCGAGGCCGCCCTCGACGACGGCATCGATACCCACGACCCACGCGTCGAAGAACTCGCCGTACAGCGATGCGCCCAACAAAGGGCCCTGGAGCAGGCCATCGAGGCAGCTGGGCTGGCTGCGGCAGAGGAGAAGCTCTTCGAGATTTTCGACGCCCACCTGAAAGGGGAGGAGGACACACAGATGAGCGCCTTCGAAGCGATCACCAAGATGCCCTACGACTTCTCTCCCGCCCGGATGCGTTGTACGGAACTCACGGCACAACTCCTCGCCGAGGCCCACTCCGCAGACCACTGATCGCCTGTGCCCGGCTCCGATGTGGCCCGACAGCTGGTCGCGTCCATCCGCATACGGCTGGTCGCATCAGACGTCGAGCCCGGGCCGTAGCAAAGAGTGACATCACAACTGACCGCACTGGCCGCTGACAAAGGACGATCTCCATCGCGGTACCCCCTTTCCTGCGCCGCTGCCAGTCCACCGTCCGCTCAGCGCCCCGGGTTCCAGTCCGGGGCGATCGCGGCGAGGGCCGCGGGCCGCCGCTCCGCCCGTACGGGGTCCTTGCCCCAGCCCGCGGGGACGGCGGACGTTGGTGAGCCGGTGTCCGACGGCCTGGTCGAGCGTGGTGGTGGGCCTCGGTGCGGCGAGGGTTCCGTGCAGCTCGTAGTAGGGCGGTGCCGCCGCCAGGTTGGTCTCGAGGCCGGCGCCGGCGGTATCCCACGCGATCCGCAGCTCCTCGAGCTCGGCCGCCCGTTTCCCGGTCATGGTTCCGGCGTGGTCGGCGCGCCGCTGAACGGACAGCCACCGCCTCAGCGTGTGAATGGGTGGGGTGGCACCAGATGGGCGTCAGCCAGGACGGGACGCATGTCCGTGCTCCTGCTGTGCAGCGGTGGTGGTCAGGGCTGTCACAGGTTGACTGAGCTGATGCCGGCCGGCGTCAATCACCAAGGCGGCGGGCTGTCATGGGCGTGCCTGTTCGAACCTTGTTCCTTTTGCGGCCGGGCCGTCCGGTAGCCGTATGGCTATACCGACGCGGCCGTCCGTAGCCCGCTCGGCGAGCGCGGTCGCGCGAGCCCCTGGATGGTAGCCGCCCGCTGACCGGGCATCGGCTGGAGTGCCTGCGGGAATTGGCTGGCAGGTGCATGACGGGTTAACGGGGTGCTGGGCTACCTTCTTAGGGCTCCGGAGGGCGGCTGTCCGAACCCGCGGACCACAGGCGGGCGGTGGCGGCGTCTCCAGTGCCCCGGCTCCGCCGAGGGGCCGGGCCCCCCCACGCGTGAAGGAAGACGACCATGTCTCTGGGCACCTGGCTGAAAGTCGGCACCTCCGCCGCCGCGCTGGTCCTCGCGGCGGCAACCGCCGCGACCGCGGCACCCGCGCCCATACCGGACGCCACCGCAGCGCTAGTGACACTCCGGTACGACGACAGCCGGGCCAGTGGCTGGGAAGCGGCCATCGCGGCCGGGGTCGCTTCCTGGAACGCGAACGTCAGTAACGTCCGGCTGGTGGAGGCCGCGCCCGGGGCCCGGGCCGAGATCGTCATCGTCGCCACCACCGGCTGGCCGCAAGCCACCCTCGGGCCGGTCCGTCCGGGGCGACAGGTCCGAGTCGAACTCGGCGCGCAGGCCGTGAGCCAGGGATACGACAAGACGCGCATCGCTGCGCACGAGCTGGGCCACAGCCTGGGCCTCCCGGACACCAAGCCGGGGCCGTGCTCCCAGCTGATGTCCGGGTCCAGCGCCGGGACGGCCTGCACCAACGCCGTGCCCAACGCGACGGAGCGGTCCCGCGTGCAGAACGCGTACGCGAACGGGCTCGCTGCAACCGTGCCGACCGACGGCCGGGTACTCATCGACGCCCCCTGACCGGCGGGTCGGCGGGTGGGCCGGTGCGGGGCCCTGGCTGGGACGGGATTCCCGGAGGGCGGCCGTGCCGGTCCACTGCCGCGCCTTCATCGGAAAAAGCGGGTCCGCTGGTCGGCTCGTGCCTGTGGCCGCTGTTGGCCGCCCGTGCAGCAGGTCGGGGAGAGCGACGGCACTCACACCGTCGCCCGGCACCTGAACCGCCTGAGCGCATACGCCTCCTGGCAGGAGGCCTCCGGCACGGCCCTGGTCGGCCGTCACGTGGATGCGACCCTCACCTGCCTGACCACCCTGCCCGGCGCACCGGCCGCTTCCCGGCCCCGGGTCTCCCCGACGGCGGCCCGTTCCCTCCCGACCACCACCACTCCGTGGCCGCGGCCCCGGCGCGCTGGCCCCGGCCGGGCCCGTGGTTCCCGCCCACCGGCAGCAGGCCGCCCCGGCCAGGGGAGCGGGACGGGCACGGTGAGCGGCAGTTCCCAGCGCAGGGGCGTGTGCGGGACTACAGGCTGTGAGCCGCGTGTTGCACTCGGTGGCCCAGGCCGCGATGTCCCGGCCCGCCGGGGGACGGGTCGTGCCGCGCCGGAGGAGGGGTTCGTTCCGCAGACGAAGCGGTGGAAGGTCGAGCAGACCTACGGGATCCTGATACTGCACCGGCGTCTGGTCCGCGACTACGAGCACCACCCGGCCTCGTCCGCCTCCCGGGTCTACTGGGCCATGACCCAGGTCATGGCCCGCCGCCTTACCGGCGAGAACACCCCCACATGGCGCGAACGGCAGACGGTGAGTGCGTGAACTTCCAGCCCCTGCTCGACGCGCTCGACATCCAGGAGAACGCCGCCCGGGGCCTGGCCGACGACCTCCGCACTCGCATCGGCGAACTACAGGCCCGGTTGCGGGAGGCCGAGACCCACCTCGAACACCTCGCGATCACACGGAGAACCGTCACCGGCCTTGCCGACCGGCTCCCGGCCGCCCCGCCAGACCTGCCCGAGCACCCGGACTATCCCCGCATCCTGGGCGTCTTCAACGACGCGACCGGCCCCTTGCGGGCCCGGGACGTCTGCGAAGCCCTGGACCACGAACTGCTGCCGAAGAACATCGAGGGCACCCGCGCCAAACTGAAACGCCTGGTCAAGCTCGACATCCTCACCGAAGTCGACACCGGCAGCTTCGCCAGGAAGCAGTAACCGGCCGAGCACCGTGACTAGCAGCCCTGTCCCATCCCACCCAGAAACGGACATCAGCTCACGAACCGCCCTCTAAGAGGTCCTAACAGAAGCCGATTGTGGTGTGACTGTCGGCTTGGATGCTCGTTGGTCTGGCCGTGGCGAAGAGGGAGTCTCGTCCGTGGATCGTCTCGGATGAACCGTGTTCGCTGATCAAGCCGTTGCTGCCCGTACCCGGGCCGAAGCTGAAGCATGGCCGACCCCGGGTGCCGGACCGGCAGGCTTTGTGCGGCATCTCGTTCATACTGCGTACCGGTCTCCAGTGGGAGTACCTGCCCCAGGAGCCGGGCTTCGAGTCGGGCATGACCTGTTGGCGCCGCCTCGAGGCCTGGAACGAGGCCGGTGTCCGGGACCGGCTCCATGCCGTGCTCCTCGCCAGGCTGCGGGCGGCGAAGCAGATCGACTGGTCGCGGGCGGTGATCGACTCCTCCCACGTCCGGGCCGCCCGAAGAGGCCCCAAAGTGGGCCCAGCCCGGTCGACGGCGCACGTCCGGGCAGCAAGCACCATGTGATCGTCGACGGGCCAGGTATCCCGCTCGCCGTCTCGCTGACCGGCGGCAACCGCAACGACGTCACCCAGCTGCCGCGACGCCGTCGTCGCCGGCCTCACCCTGCCCTGGAACTCCGGAGTCGTCGAAGGCCACGTCAACAGGATCAAGATGCTCAAGCGCCGGATGTTCGGCCGGGCCGGCTTCCAGCTCTTGCGGAAGCGAGTCCTACTCGCGGGATGAACCCTTGCGCGCGGCGCGATAGATTACGGGCGACACGAGAGAAGAGCTCGCATGGACTCCCGCATCTCGCGGCTGCGACGCAAACTGGCACGCATCCCCTACACACCCAACCGAAGCCACTCCTTCGGCGAGGAACGGCACGAATTTCACCTCGGCCCCCGACTGCCCAGAGCTCAGGCAGATGCCTTTGAAGCCGAGCATGACGTGGAACTCCCACAGCCTTATCGAGACTTCCTCACGAACATGGGCGGCAGCGGTGCGTCCCCGTACTACGGACTGATCCCGCTGGAAGGCTGCACCCTCTTCACGATGAACCCCGCAACTGCCAACACCGGTTCAAGAGGATTCAGCCGGGCCTACCGCCCCACACGCGATGGTCACCTCTTCCTGCACGTCATCGAACGTGGCTGCAGCGATCTCGTCCTCATAGGCGTAACCGGTCCTCTCACCGGGCGCATGCTCATCGGCAACGTCGACGGCTTCTGGGGCCCGAACGTCTCCTCAGCCCCGGACTTTCTCGCCTGGTACGAACGATGGCTCGACCACATGGCCGCCGGACTGGACAACCGAGCACTGGAACTCACCTCGCCTCGGCTCCACGCTCACCCAAATCGGTACCGCCTCGCTTCGAAGATCTGACTGTCAGTGCCACTCCACAGAAGTTGAGCCAGAACCCGTTCTCATGAACAAAGCCACAACGTCGGATCGCCGCCTAGATGATTGAACCGTTCCGGGTTCGGTAGGGACTCGATCATTTGAGAGGATCGAGTCATGGCACGTCCTTCCCAGTACCCGCTTGAGCTGCGCCGTCGTGCGGTGCGGATGGTCGCCGAGGTGCGGCCGGATTACGACACCGAGTGGGCCGCGATGAAAGCGGTCGCCCAGAAGCTGGGCATCGGCACGACCGAGACGCTCCGTAAGTGGGTGAGGCAGGACCAGGTCGACGTCGGCGTGCGTCCTGGCGTGACCACCGAGGAATCGGCCGAGCTGAAGCGACTGAAGAAGGAGAACGCCGAGCTCAAGCGGGCGAACGAGATCTTGAAGGCTGCGGCGTCCTTCTTCGCGGCCTAGCTCGACCGGCCACACACACGCTCGTAGCGTTCATCGACGAGCACAAGGACCGCTTCGGCGGTGTCGAGCCGGTCTGCCGTGTGCTGACCGCCCAGGACTGCAAGATCGCCCCCTCCACCTACTACCCCCACCACAAACGCCGGACCGCACCGTCCGTCAGGACCGTGCGGGACAGCGAGCTGAAGGAACTGATCCAGCACGTCTACGACACCAACTACCGCGTCACGGGGCGAGGAAGATCTGGCGTGAGCTGAACCGGCAGGGCCACCGTGGCCCGCTGCACCATCGAACGCCTGATGCGAGAGCTCGGCATCACCGGAGCGGTCCGCGGCTAACGCGTGATCACCACACTGCCCGGCGGCCAGGCCGACCGAGCCCCCGACCTTGTGGACCGGGACTTCGTCGCCGGCGCCCCGAACCGCTGCTGGGTCGCGGACTTCACCCACGTGAAAACCTGGGCCGGCGTCGTCTACGTCGCCTTCGTCGTGGACACCTTCTCCCGCCGCATCGTCGGCTGGTCCGCGGTCACCGTGAAGGAGACGGTCTTCGTGCTGGACGCCCTGGAGATGGCGATCTGGCAGCGCGACCGCGACCAACACCCCATCCAGCCGGGCGAGTTGATCCATCACTCAGACGCCGGGTCGCAGTACACGAGTTTCCGGCTCGCCGAGCACCTGGACGCGGCCGGCATCGCAGCCTCGATCGGCTCGGTCGGCGATGCCTACGACAACGCCCTGATGGAGAGCACGATCGGGCTGTTCAAGACCGAGCTGATCAAGCCCCGACGGCCATGGAAGACGCTGCCCGACGTCGAGCTCGCCACCGCCGAGTACGTCGACTGGTACAACCATCGACGACTCCACGGTGAGATAGGCCACGTCCCACCCGTCGAATACGAGACCAACCACTACCGAGCAACCACGAAACCCCAGGTCACAACCAACATCTGAGATCTCCACCGAACCCGGAACGGTTCACAGCGTCCGTGAGGTCGGCACCGGTCAGGTCGGCGCTCGCCAGATTTGCGTGGTCCTTGAAGAAGCCGGACATCTTAAGGTCCGGGGCTTTGTCAGCGGCGCTGAGCTTTGCGCCGTGCAGGTTCGCTCCAGTCAGGTAGGCGCCTGTCAGATCCGCATCAACCAGGATCGCTCTGGTCAGGTTCGTTCTGGCAAGGTTTGCATCTGTGAGATCCGCATCCCAAAGAATGGCATTGGTGAGATTTGTCGGTTTGGTCGGAGATGATGACCCCAATGCATACAGTTGCGCGTTGTGCAACTTAGCGCTGCTGAGGTCTCCGCGACGGCAAGACCCTGGCGGCGATGGTCGGCGACAGCCGGATCCAGCTGTGGGACGTACCCGCCCGGCGACGGCTCGGCGATCCGCTGCGCGGGTCCGCCGGCCTGCTGCGCGCCCTCGCCTTCGACTCCCGGGGGCGGCTGCACGTCTCCTCCTTGTACCACCCGCACCGCGTCTTCGTCCTCGACCCGAAGGCGGTGGCGCGGGCGCTGTGCGAGCGGGTCGGCTGGGACCTCACCCGCGCACAGTGGGAGCAGAACGTGCCCGACCTGCCCTACCGCTCGGTCTGCTGACGCCGCGAACCCCCGCCACGAGCCCCACCCCCTCCGTGCAGCGTCTGTCGTGGTCCGCGCCCTTTGGCCGTGACACGTCGTCGCGGCCCGGGTGGCGGCGTGCCGACACGACGAGGCAGGCGACGGCCCGGACGAAGACCACGACACAGGTCCAGCTGTTCAGGCGCAGGCCGAGGAACGTGTGGGACTCTCGATGCGCAGGTACTCGGCCCCGAACCGGCCGACCGTGTAGGCGGCGACGTACAGGGCGAAGGTCCGGCCGTGACCCAGTGCGAACCGGTGGGCCGCCCACAGGATCAGTGCGGCGACGCCGATGTCCCAGAGGGACTCGTAGAGGAAGGTGGGGTGGTAGGTCGCGAAGTCGGGCATGGTGGACGGACGGTGGGCGCGGTCGATCTCCAGGCCCCAGGGGAGCGTGGTGGGGCGGCCGTATTGGCCGCCGCCCGGGATGGCTCGGCAATCGTGAGCCGTCGAGGCCAGGGGGTGCCGGACTCCGAACGGCCGACTGCCGGGCTGCTGCCGTCGGGTCCGTTGCCCGGGGGCGGCGGTACGAGCGCCGGCGCCGGGGGTTCTTCGGGCGGCCCCGGCGCTCCCGGCCGGGGAGAGGGCCGGGATGCGGGGCCGCCCGGGTGCCGTACGGACCCGGGCGGCAGCCCGTCGTGCGGGCGGCCCGGCCGCACGACGCCGGGGGGATGGTCGTCGCGCGGCTGAGGCCGCTCCGGAAGCCCTGCCCGCGGGTGGTGCTTCCGATATCACGCGTCTGACCCGGATGCGCTGTCCCAAACGTGCTTCGCTGCAGTAATTCTGAGGGCCAGTCGAAAGAATCACTGGCCTGCGGAACGGGCCAGGTGAACCGGCCTGCCGTCGAGGGGGGGCCGAGCGGTCCCAGAACCTGGCCCCAGAGCCGGAGGCACGCCAACCCGCAGTGAGTCAGGGCCGGTTGAGGTCTGGCCGGCAACTACCCGGTCAGCGGGATCGCGCGCCCATTTCTTAGCATCAGAGGCCAACTATTCGTCCGGTCGCCGCCGGGACGACTACAAAGGTCCTCACGGAACCGAACCCGGCGATGGGGTTGATGCCACCCCGTCGACGATCGGAACGATGTCGAAGGCGGTGGATTGCGTGCGCGAGTACAGCACGATCGAATCGACGGCGGTCAGATTACTTCCCAGGAGTCCGGATTCCGGCTCCTTCACCTGATCCGGGCGGCCATGCTGAAACCAGTGTGCTTTTCCCCGGCATACGCATCGGTGGACGAGTACCGGCTCCTGACGTCGACCATCCGGTCGAGGGTGGAAGATGCTCCGGGCTGGTTCAGCAGGGCCGGGCACGGGGAGGGGGGAACGCCTCACCTCCCCCTGCGCATTCACCTGCAAGGTCTGTTCATCGAGCTCTACATCCAGCTCCGTCTACAGAACTCCGACCTTCGTATCGTCGGATTCCGCAACACCTTCGAGAACTGGCAGGCCCCGCCGGAAGCGTACGTCCACCACGTGCGGGACTGGGTGGCGCCACCGGGGCTCCGCAGAACGGAAGCCCTGCCCTTCGGCGGAGGCCGATTCGACCTGGAGACGGCCGCCGACGTGCGGCGTTCGGGAATCTCCCTGGGACGCCGCCCCTTGAGCGACGCGGTCGTCCGGCTGCATCGGAACCGCGATCCGAAATGCACCGCACACGGCATTCTCGTCCTCTCGGAAATGCTCTGTGAGGCTGCCCGATACCCGGCCCTGGCCGATGCGATGGCGCGCATCTGGATGACCGGCGGGCGGCTGTCGGCCGATGCGGAAGTCGAGGAACACACGGGTACCCGTCCGCAGGTGTTCGGCGGTGCTCGGCACCGAAGGAGGAGCGGGACCGAGACCAGGAAGGGAGAGCCTCTCAAGGAAACCGTTTCAACCCCGTACGATCTGCGATTCCCGTTCTGGGGATCCACGGAACAGGAGCGAAAGTGATAGTCAAGCGCGCCGGTCGCCTCGTGGTTCTCGCCGCCGTACCCGCCGCAGTGTGCCTGACCCTCGGCCTTTCCGGACCAGCTCTCGCGGAGGGCGGAAAGGCGTACCAGATCGACCTGGCGCAGCTGAACGCATCAGGCTCCAGCGGTACGGTCATGCTCAGCCTCAAGGGCAACCAACTCACGGTGCAAATCGAGTCCGAGGGAATGGTGCCCGGACAGCCGTCGGCCCAGCACCTGCACGGTTCGACGAAGGGGCACGACTTCAAATGCCCGGACGCCACCGACGACACGGACGGCGACGGGGTCCTCAGCAACACCGAGGCCACCCATGACTACGGCGACATCAACATCTCACTCACCACGGGCGGGGACACCAAGGCCACCAGCGGTCTCGCCGTCGACCGCATGCCCGTCGCCGACAAGCAGGGCAAGATCTCCTACAAGCGGACGATCGCCGTCGGCCAGGATGTGGTCGACCACATCAAGGACCTGCACGTCGTGCAGCACGGCATCGACCGCAACAAGAACAAGAAGTACGACTTCGAGGGCGCCGGCAAGAGCGAGCTCGACCCGAAGCTGCCCCAGGAGGCCACGGCTCCGACCAACTGCGGAGAGGTCAAGGGTGCGGCCGTCGGGTCCGTACCGGTCGGCGCCATCGAGACCGGTGGCGGCTCTGCGCAACAGGCGTCGGCGCCGGTGACGGTGCGCGACGGTGCGGCGATCGCCGTCCTCGCGGTGGTGGCGGCTGCGGTGGCCGTCACGCGGAAGCGGCCCGTTGCCGTCCCGGTTCGCAGGGGGAACACCGGAGGCGGCGTGTGAAGCCGGCTCCCGAGCTCTCCGCACCCTCCGCGTCCACTCCACGGCCCCGCCGCCGGACCGCGGGCCCCCTGGCGGCCGCCGCCCTCGCCGGGCTGCTCCTCGCGGGGTGCGCCGGCCAGAACGAGGCGAAGCCCCCTGCCTCGGAGGGGCAAGCCCTCCAGGGCGGCGGGGCACCGGCCGCCGCGGGCGGCCCGCCCGCTGCGAAGACGCCCTCCGGCGGGGGCTCCGCGTCACCCGCAGACGGATCGGGAAGCGCTGCGGGTGCGGGCCGGGCCGAGCCCGCCCTCGCCCGGTCGGAGCCGCAGAAGATCACGATCCCTTCCCTCGGCCTGTCCAGCACCTTGGAGACGCTGCGGCAGAACGCGGACGGCACCATGCAGACCCCGAAGGACCCCGCGCTCGCGGGCTGGTACGAGCCGGGGCCGACCCCCGGCTCCCAAGGGCCGGCCGTGATCGCCGGCCATGTCACGTGGAACGGAGCATCCGCAGTGTTCGAGAAGCTGAAGACGATGAAGGGCGGCGACACCATCAAGGTGACCCGACGGGACGGCAAGACGGTCACCTTCACGGTGGACCGGGTCGCCGAGTACCCGAAGGCCGAGTTCCCCACACTGGAGGTCTACAAGAACCTCGACCACGCCGGCCTTCGCCTGGTCACCTGCGGCGGCGACTTCGACCCCAAGAAGCACTACTACGACAGCAACGTGGTGGTGTTCGCCCGCATGACGGGCGCCGCGTAGCCATACCGCCGGAGCGGGAGACGCCCGTCAGCCGCAGGCCCCCACTGCGGCTGGCGGGCCTTGCCGCGTTCCTCCCGGCCCCGCACATCAGCGGCTCGGGCAGGCGGCCCGCGTGACTTCGGCGGCCTGGTCGGACCTCGTCGCGGGATCGGTCCAGGCACTTCCCCGTCCGCTGGTCTCACCTCCGTCGCCAGCCCTCCCACGCTGGCCGACCTCGGTCCACCGCGACAACTCGCCCTGCTGCACCGCGAGCAAGCCGCCTGGACACCCTGCAGGCAGGCTCACTACAGGTCCGGACCGCTTTCGCCCCGCCCCACCGGCAGCTCAGCCCGGACCGTCGTCCGCCGCGCCTCTCTCGCCGCAGGACCCGACTTCCGCCCCGACCCCGCGGCCGCGCCGGCGGACCGCCGAGCCGCCAGGCGGCCCGGTGCGCGCAGGACCTGCCCGGCGCGGGCCCGATGGGCACTGCGCAGGACGGCCGCCGCGCCGCGCATCGTCTTCCAGCGGGCCGTCGCCTCCGCCCGAGCGCTCCTCGGCGAGGCCGCCCCGGGAGGTCCGACACCCCCGAGCCGCATTCGAGAACGCGCTCATGGACGTAGTCCGCTCTGCCGAAGACCTCTTCACGGCCCTGCGCCCACCCGACACGTCGAGCGGGACGTCAGCCGCGCCCCCTGGGAGCACAGCCTGACTGTGGAACGTTGGATCATCGACGGGAGCGATTCGTTGTACACACTGTGTACTACCCGAGCGATGAGGAGGACGTGATGAGCGCGGCCGACGAGGGACGGCGCTGGCCGGACGAGGTCAGTGTCGACAACGCGAGGATGACGCTGCTGCAGCTCCTCGCGCGGACGGGGGTCCCTTCAGGCGACGCGCGGCAACTGATCGGGCTCCTGGAAGCGGGCGCACTGGCTCTCGCGCACGAGGAGCTGAGCGGCGGCTGGAGCGCGCCGGGGGACAAGGGCGAGGCGTACGAGTCGGGCTGGCTCGACGGCGCCGGCTTCCTCCTCGAAGAGCTCGGAGCCGTCGCGGAGCGGACCCTCGTACAAGTCGTGGGGGCGGACGGGCAACCGGGCCCGGCGGGGGAGCGTCCTCGGGCCGGGCGCGTGGAGGTGGAGCGGGCGCGGGTGGCCGTCACACCTCTCTACCTGTCGTTCACCGCGGCCTCGGAGCTGGACCCGGAGGTGACCGACGAGGTGCTCGCCGCCGTCCTCGGCACGATGAGTCCCCGGCAGCGGGCCGGGTACGCCGGGCGGCTGACGGAGTTCGCCGCAGCCCACCGGGACCGGCTGGAGCGAATGTTCGCGGCGTACGGTCCGGACAGCGCCATCACGCTGCACGGCCGCTATTCCCTCCTCCACTCCACCACGAGCATCGCCGTGCTGGAGCGCCTCGACGCCGCGCCCGAGGAGCTGCGCGACGAGTGGGACGCCGCAGCGCTGCCACCCGCGTGGCTGGACGGGCTCACGACCGCGTGGAACGACCCGGCCTGACCGCTCCCGCCGGGCCTTCGCTCAGTGGATTGATCGCTTCATGCGCACGTCCCGCATGGTGTCCGGCATGAGCCACATAGCCAAGGGGGCCAACTCCTGCGTCCCCAGCGTCGCCCTTCGCGTCGCGGTGCGCCACGAAACGCGACGCGGTGCCCCACTGGTCGAAGCCGCCGCTCTCCTGCTGGACGCGAACGGCAGGGCGCGCGGGGAAGCCGACGTGGTCTTCCAGGGCCGGCCGGTCCATCCCTCGGCCGCGGTACGAGCGGTGCGGTGGGCGGAGACAGCGTCCGATGCATGAACGCCCGCCACGGCCGGCCGTCGGGCCGCGAGGCGTTGACCACGTCGTCGTAGAGCTCGGCCCGCAGGATCGGGATGTCGTCCTCGTGCCGGGCCCTGAGCCCGACATTGATGCCTCTCAGCGTGCAGGCTTCCTACCCGACCGGTCTCGCCCCCGGCAAACCAATAAGGCGACTCCATCGGCCGCGGCGCACTCAGCCGAGCTGGTAGTCGAACCAGATCCGATGTGTGCCGTCAGCGTCGACCGCCATGCCCCCGGCACCCGAGATCCCTGCCAGCTCGCCGGTGCCGCTCGAGGGCACGACGGTGAAGAACTCCGCGGTGCGGTCGCTGCCGGACGTGGTCGCCGAGTGCACGAAGTTGAAGGCGCCGTTCCGGCCGTGCAGCGAGCCCTCGAAGGACTCCATGGCCACATAGGTGCCGACGCCGGTCTCCTGGTCGAATGCGGAGGTGAACAAGGTCGCCGAGCGACCGGCGACCTCGCCCTCGAACGATTTCTCCATCGTCGCGACACCCACGGGGAGTCCGGTGGACACGGCAGGGTCTGGCCTCAGCTCGGTCGGGACGAACGCTTTGACGGTGAACGTTCCAGTAGCTCTCATGGGTCGACCGTATCGATGGCCACTGACAACGCGCGGCCGGCGTCCGGCCGCGCAAGCGCCTCCCCCTCGTTCCGGCGCATCGGGCAGCAGGTCAGCGCAGTACCCGCCCCCGCAGGATCACCCGTTTCGGCTGCCCGAGGATGCCGGGTTCGGCCGCTGGGTCTTCGTCGTACGCGACGAGGTCGGCGGGCGCTCCGTCGACCAGCCCGGGCAGCCCGAGCCAGTCCCGTGCGGTCCACGAGGCGGCACCGAGAGCTTCTTCGGCCGGCATTCCCGCACGCTGCAGCCATCGGGACTCCGTGGCCACCGTGCCGCAGGGGAAACTGTCCGTGCCGGCGAGGACGATGACCCCCGCCTCGTGTGCCGCGCGCACGTTGTCGAGCATTCCCTGCCAGCCGTCGAGCCAGTCGGTGCGCCGGGCGCTGGGCTCGCGCCCTCGCCACTCCTCGACGCTTCCGGCGAAGGCGGTGAGCGTCGGCACGTACGCGGTCCCCTGGGCGGCCATCCGGTCCAGGAGGTCCGGGTCCAAGTGCATGCCGTGCTCGAGGCTGTCGGCTCCGGCCAGGACGGCGTTGCGCGAGCCCTCGCTGGTTTGGCAGTGCACTGCGACCCGTCCGCCGACGGCGTGCACGGCGTCAACGGTCGCCTTCAGCACCTCCAGGGGCACGGCGGGCTCGTCCCATCGCCAGTCGCCGATCACCTTGCACCAGCCGGACGCGGCTGTGGCCTCCTCGACCGCGGCCCCGGCCAGTTCGTCCTCGCTGATGTCACGTCCCGCCCCGGGGAAGAACCGGCCGGGCGTGGCGAGCCACCGGCCCGCCGATCGGACGCGGGGCAGACCGGCTTCGGTGTCCACCCAGTCGGGCATCCGGTCTGCGGTTCCCGGCGTCCGGACCAGGAGCACCCCGGCGTCGCGGTGCGCCGTCAAGTGCTTCCGCAGCAAGGCCTCATCGAACCCGTCATCAGGGCTCTCCGCCCCGGGATGCGTGTGGACGTCGACCAGCCCCGGCAGGAGCCAGCCGCCGTCCACCACCGTTTCGACCCTCTTCGACGCCGCCCCGGCAGGCGGCTCGGTCCTCAACCGGTCCCCATCGACCCAGAACGTCCGCTCGACGCGCTCGGGCAGGACGACACCGCGTATCCGCATGATCATGAAGATGAGCCTAGGGGGTAACGCGCGAACGCTGCGCCGGGAGCGGCTTCGCGGACGGCAGGGCCGCGTCGGGTGCTTCGGGCGTCAGGTGTCGAAGCGGTGCCGGGACGCCTCGATGTGACCGAAGTACCGGTGGGTCCAGTCGCACAGTCCGTCGATCGTCACGCGCAGGGCCTGACCCGGCTTGGTCAGGGTGTACTCGACCCGTGGCGGCACGACGGGGTGGACCGTCCGCTCGACCAGGCCGTTGCGCTCCAGCATGCGCAGGTTCTGCGTGAGCATCTTGTGGCTGATCCCCTCGACCTCGTTCCGCAGCTCGCCGAAGCGCAGGGTGTGCTCTCCCAGGGCCTCGATGATCAGGAGCGCCCACTTGTTGGCGACGTCCGAGAAGATCTCCCGCCCCAACGAGTCCGCGCGCCGCAAGTCTGCCTCGTCGGCAGTGCCGCTGAGCTGCTTGGTCACCATCTGGTTCCCCAGTCACCGAAAAGTGCGTTCTTCCATGTCAGCGACCACTCTCTTACGGTTCCTGAGTAACCACAAGAGAGCGAATGCGTCGTGGCGTGCGGGAAGCCGCCTCGCGGGCTCTCATGGCAATGGAGGCGTGCAACATGCCCATCACCCTGATCAACCCCAGTGGACTGCCGGAGATCGACGCCTACCGGCAGGTGTCGATCGCGACCGGATCGAAGCTGGTCTTCGTCGCCGGTCAGGTCGCCTGGGACTCCGACGGTGTCACGGTCGGCGAGGGCGATCTCGCCGCGCAGGTCGAGCAGTGCTACCTCAACGTCGGTACCGCCCTGGCCGAGGCCGGCGCCTCCTTCGACGACGTGGCGAAACTGACCCTCTACGTCGTCGACTGGACCCCCGACAAGATGCCCCGGCTCATGGCGGGCATCACCAGGGCGGCCGCGAAGCTGGGGGCCGCACCGGTCCCGCCGGCCTCACTGCTCGGCGTCGCGGCACTGGACGTACCCGAGCACCTGGTCGAGCTCGAAGCCACCGCGGTCATCGACTGAACCGGCTCCCTTCGCCCCGGGCTCGTCCCTGATCAGGGTGGGCTTCCGCGGACGGAGGCCGTCGCGGTCCGCTAGGTTCGCCGTACGCACGCCGGTCAGGGGCCGGCCCGCATCAGGTGCCACCGTCCCGGCACCCGGGGCCCGGCCGCGCAGGCGGAGCGAGGGCGGCGCCCACCAGTTGGCGCCGCGGAGCAGCGTGATCGTGGCCGGCACCAGCACGCACCGCACCAGCGTGGCGTCGACGACGACGGGCGGCGGCGACTTCGACCGGAGGCCCGCCTGCGAGCACTGCGGCCTGAACCCCGCGGCTGGGTGCGTGTGCGGTCGTGATCTGGTCCGCGCCGGGTACGCAGAGGCCGGGGGAGTGCCAGAAACAGGGAAGGCCCCCGCCGGGCAGGCACACCGCTCGCCCCATCCGGCCGCACCGGACGTCCGGGCCGGGGACGATCCGATACCGGTCTCCTTCCGGGCCGCGCGACTGGGCGCTGTGCGGGGCAGGCAGGCACTCCGGGTGCTGAACACACCGGACGCCTTGCCCCGTCAGATCTCCGACGCCTACGTCGACGCCCTGGTCGAGCTCGATCCGATCGTCGGCACCGGCCTGGGGGTGCCCGGCGCTTCGGGCGCGCTCCCCGACTGCTCACCCGACGGCCGGCAGGCCCTGGCCGAGCTCGCGCGCTCGGCCCTTGCACGGCTCCCGGCCGCCGAGCAGGCGCCGGGCGCGGACAGCTGAAGGAGAGGCCCGCTACCTGGGCCGGCCCGCGCAGGCGATCACGTACAAGCTGGGCGAACGGGCTTGGTTGCAGGGCCGGGAGAGGGCGCGGGCGAAGCAGGGCTCGGACTTCGACCTCAAGCGGTGGCACATGGCCGCACTGTCGCTCGGCTCCCTGGGACTGGACGACTTGAAGGAGGAACTGGGCCGGCTGTGAGCGGCGGGGCGATCCCGCCTGACCACACACCCCACCTCTCGGTGCGGTGACGGCAAACCGCCGCCGGTTCACCGGTTCACCGGTCCAGGGCTTCCGGAGGCGGGCCGGCGGGCGGATGATCGGATCGTGGGCCGCGCACGGGATCTCCAGGCGGAGTTCCGGACCGAGGCTGCGGCGGCGTTCTCGTTCCTGGTGGCCGAGTCGGGTTTCGCGCATCCGGAGATGACGGACAGTCGGCTCTCCGGCGTCGCGCCTGCCGGCGCCCGAGCTGAGCCAGTGGATCATCCGCTTCACCGCGTCGTGACGAGCGCAGTGACGTCCGGCCGGTCGCGGGATGCGCCTCACACCGTTCGGTGATCCGGGACGCCACCGTCCGACGCCCCGCGGCAGGCGCGACCGGCAGGATCAGAGGTGCGATGACCCAGCCGGGCGCGCGCCGACCTGCGCCGGCCCCGCGAGCGGTATATCAAGGAGCGTGACGGTGAGCGCGAAGCCCGACGGCCGCCGCCCCCACGGCTGAGGAGTACGTCTCGTGGAGTTCGAGGTCAATGGCGCCCGGCGCGCGGTGGACGTGGACGACGACCCGGCCGCCGTGGAGGTGGTGCGGGACCGGCTGGGTCTGACCGGCACCAAGCTGGTCTGCGCCGGCGGAGTGTGCGGGGCCTGCACGATCCAGGTCGACGGTGAGCCCCGGGTGTCCTGCCTGACGCCGGCCGTCGTGCTCGCCGGCCGGCGGGTGACGACGGTGGAGGGCCTGGCCGGCCACCCGGTGGCGCGTGCCTTCGCCGGCGAGGACGCCCTCCAGTGCGGCTACTGCACCCCGGGGTTCGTGGTCGAGGCTGCGGCGTTCTTCGAGCGGTGGCGTGCGGAGCACGGCCGCACCCGGCCGGGGCGGGAGCAGATCGCGGACGCGCTGGCGGGCCACCTGTGCCGCTGCGGCGCGTACGAGGGGATCTTCAGGGCGGTGGCCGCGGCCTGCGCCGGCGCATACGACACGGAGCCGACGGGCGGACGGGCGCAGGCGGTTCCGCGCGCCGAGGCCCCGGAGAAGGCCGGCGGATCGGCCCGGTACACCACGGACCTGCGCCCCGAGGGACTGCTGGAGGGGGTGATCATCCGCTCGCCGCACGCGCACGCGCTCGTACGCTCCCTGGAGGCCGGAGGCCGTCCGCTCGTGCCGCTGCTGCCTCCCGACGGCGTGGTGCGCTACGTCGGGCAGCCGGTGGCGGCGGTCGCGGCGCCGGACCGCGCCTCCGCACGGGCGGCCGCGGCGCAGGTCAGGGTGGACTACGAGGTGCTGCCGGCGGCCCTCGACGTACGCCAGGCCCGGACCGGCGAGGGCCCGCTGGTCTACGACGACAAGGCGGCGCGCAAGCGGGCGCCCGGGTCCGGCGAGACCCCCCAGCTGGTGCCCGCCCGCTGGCGCGGCAACCTGCGCGGCCCGTCCGCCATGAGCAAGCGCCCCGCCGCGGCCGTACGCCGCATCACCGAGGCCCGGAGCCGGTACCCCGAGCGGGTGGTGGAGGGCGTGTTCACCACCGCCGCGCAGACACACACCCCGCTCGAACCGCACGCCTGCCTGGCCCAGTGGGTCGATGGCACCCTCCGCCTGGAGGTGTCCACCCAGTCGGTGAAGCGCGTGGCCGAGCTCGCCGCCGAGCGCTTCGGATTGCCCGCCGAACGGGTGATCGCGAGGGCTGTCCACGTAGGCGGCGGATTCGGCTGCAAGATGGGGCTGACCTCCGACGTCGTCGCCGCGGTGGAGCTGGCCCGGCTGCACGGCGCCCCGGTGCGGGTGGCGCTGGACCGGGACGAGGAGCTCACCGACGGCGGATACCGGCCCGGCACCCGGATCCGGCTGGCGATGGTCGCGGACGCGGCCGGCGATCTGAGCGCGCTGGCCATGGACGCCGACAGCGACGGCGGGGTCTCGGTGGGCGGCTCCGTGGCGTCACTGGCCCGGTTCATGTACGGCAAGGCCCCACGCAGGCTCCGCGACTTCGACGCCGTCACCCACCGGCCACCGGGCGCCCCGTTCCGCGGCCCGGGCGGACCCACGATGTGCTGGGCCCTGGAGCAGGCCGTCGACGAGATGGCCCACCGGCTCGGCCAGGACCCGATCGCCCTGCGCCGCCGCTGGGACGGCAACCCCAAACGGCACGCCCTGTACGACCGGGCCGCCGCCCTTCCGGTCTGGTCGGGCCCCCGCGGCGGCACCGGGAGGTTCCGCCGCGGCGTCGGCGTCGCGGCGGCCAACTGGCTGTACTTCCTCGATCCCGCCACCGAGGTCGAACTCACCGTCGAGGACGGAATCGTCGTCGCCCGCTGCGCCGTGCAGGACATGGGCACGGGCTCGCGGACCGTGCTGCGCCGCGCCGTCGCCGAGGGCCTCGGCGTACCGGAGGACAGGGTGCGCGCCGAGGTCGGCCAGAGCGACGCCGTGCACGGTCCCACCTCCGGCGGCAGCCGCACCACGCCCTCCATCGCGCCCGCCGCCGCCGATGCCGCCGCCCGGCTGCGCGAAGCGCTCGGCGCCGGTGACGTCGCCGCCCGGCTCGACTCGGCGCACGGCGTACGGGTGACCGGCCGGCGCCCCCGCGACCGCCGTGGCTTCGTCACCCCCTTCACCCTGGGCGGTATTGCCGTCGGCCGCGGCTTCACCGGATCGGTGCAGGTCGCCGAGGTCGAGGTGGACACGCGGCTCGGCCGGGTCCGCCCGCTGAGCGTGTGGAACGGCGTCGCCGCGGGCCGCATCCACGAGGACCGGCTGGCCCGCAGCCAGTGCGAGGGCGCCGTCGTCCAGGGCATCGGCTACGCCCTGTACGAGGAACGACGCACCGACCCGGCCACCGGCCGGGTGCTGACCGAGAACCTGGAGGACTACCGCATCCCAGGGATCGGCGACACCCCCGAGATCACCGTCCACTTCCATGAGGAGGGCTTCGAGCACGTCCCCGGCGGAGGCGTCGGTCTCGGCGAGATCTCGACCCTGCCCACCGCCGCGTGCCTGGCCAACGCGGTCCACGACGCGACCGGATGGCGCCCGTACGACATGCCCATCCGCCCCGACCGGCTCCTGGAAGGACTGGGTACGTGAGCACCGAACCCGCCCTCGCCGACCTCTCGGCCGCCGTCCTGGCCCGCGGCGGGGAGCTGCGTGCCGGTGGCACCGACACCACCGCCCGGCAGCGCAGCGGCCTCACCCCGGGGCCGTTCACCGACCTCGACGGCGCCGGCCACCTGCGCGGCTGCACGCCGCTCCCCGGCGGCGGACTGCGGATCGGCGCACTGACCACCCTCGCCGCGCTGACCGCCGACCCGCAGCTGCGCGCCGGCTGGCCGGCCCTCGCGGTTTCGGCCGGGACCGCGGCCACGCCGCAGATCCGCGCCGCCGGCACCCTGGGCGGCAACCTGCTCCAGCGCAACCGCTGTTGGTACTACCGCAATCCGCACGTCAGCTGCCTCCAGAAGGGCGGAACCGGCTGCCCCGCGCGCGAGGGCGACCACCACTTCGGCGTGGTCAGCGGCGCCGGTCCGTGTGTCGCCCCGCACCCCTCCACCCTCGCGATGGCCCTGCTCACCTACGATGCCGAAGCCGAGATCCACGGCGAACCTCCGCGCGGCGTCGCCGACCTGTACGGGGACGGGGACCGGCTCTTCCGCGCGGACCACCTGCTGCCGCCGGAGCGCATCCTCACCGCGGTCCTCCTGCCGGCGCCCTTGCCCGGCGAACGCGCCGCCTGCCACCGGGCCATCAGCCGGGCCCACGCCGAATGGCCCCTGGTCGAGGCCACCGCCCGGGTCGCGCTCGACGGCTCCACCATCACGCACGCCGCCGTCGCGGCGGGCGGGGTGGCGCGCGTCCCGCTACGGCTGACGGAGGTGGAGGGCGCCCTGATCGGCCGCGAGGCCACCCCCGGGGTCCTCGCCGCAGCCGCCGCGACGGTACTGGCGCGTTGCCGGCCGCTGCCGCAGACCGGCTACAAGGCCGCGCTGTTCAGGGACACCGTCCTGGAAGCCCTGGAACGGGCCGTCGGACCGGCTGCCGCCGGCTAGATCCTTCCCCATCCTTCCCCGCGAGGTTCGAGAAGGGCGCCCTGTTCGCACGCACGGAGGAGACCACCGCCGAAGCCTGAGCACACGCCACCCGATCCACCTTTCCGCTCCTTATGATTGCTCATGTGCCTGACAGTCGCGGGGTGTGGCGCTGCGCCGCTCCCACGAACGGCACCACACCCGGAAGGGAGCGATCGGCACATGACCAAGCCCCAGAGCGCGGGATACGACTACGACGTCGTCATCAGCGGAGCCAGCCTCGCCGGCAGCGCCGCGGCGATCCTGCTCGCTCGACGCGGTGTCCGCGTCGCACTGCTGGAACGCCGATCGGACCCCGAAGCGTACAAAGTGCTGTGCACCCACTCCATCACGGCCAACGCCTACCCGGTGCTGGACGAACTCGGCCTCGTCCCCGCCATCGAGAAGGCGGGAGCCGTCCGCAACGAGGCCCGCTGGTACACCCGCTGGGGATGGATCGAGCCGAGGGCGGCGCCGGCGGGCCCCGAGCTGCCGTACGCGTACAACGTCCGGCGCAGCATCCTCGACCCGTTGATCAGGTCCCGGGCGGCGGAGACCCCCGGCGTCGATCTGCTCCTCGGCCATCAGGTGACCGGGCTGGTCCGGGAAGCCGGACGAACCAGGGGCGTGCGCGCGTCGAGCCCACAGGGCGAGCGTGAGATCAGGGCCCGCCTGGTGGTCGGCGCCGACGGCAAGGACTCGGCCGTGGCGAAGTTCGCCGCGGTTCCCGCCCAGCAGCACGAGAACGCTCGGTTCGGCTATCTCGCCCACTTCCGTAACCTTCCGCTGCACGGCGGGATCGGCCAGACCTGGTTCCTCGAACCCGACATGGCGTACGCGTTCCCCAACGACGACGGGGTGACGGTCATGGCCGTGCTCCCGGACAAGAAGCGGCTGCCGGCCTTCCGGGAAGATCTGGAGGGCAGCTTCCTCTCCTTCATCCGCGCCCTGCCCGAGGCGCCGCCCATCGACTCCGCCGAACGCGTCACGAAGATCATCGGCGCCGTGAACTACCCGCTGCACAGCCGCAAACCGACCGCACCGGGTGTCGCGCTCATCGGCGACGCCGCCCTGACCGGCGACCCCCTGTGGGGAGTGGGATGCGGGTGGGCTCTGCAATCCGCGCAATGGCTGGCGGAGGCGGTCGCCCCGGCCGCGACCGGCCGCGGAGACCTCCCTCACGGCGTACGAACGCATGCACCGGCGGCGGCTGCGCGGTTACCAGTACCTGGCCGCCGACTTCGCCACGGCCCGTCCGTTCAATCCCTTCGAGCGCCTCATGTTCTCGGCGGCAGCGCGCGATGAATCGGCGGCACGCCACATGCATCTGTTCGCGTCCCGCCTGATCAGTCCGATGCGCTTCTTGAACCCGATGGCACTGGCCAAGGCTTCGGTCGTCAACATCAGGCATCGCGGGGCGGCGGTGCCACCCGCGCACCTGTCACGAACGGGTTCGTGACGGGCTCCGCGCTCCGGGCTCCGGTCCCGACTCCACTCGCTCTCGGCACCCGGCGCCGGCCGGGGGACTCCGGGTTGCGGTTCCGGCCGACCCTGAAGTCCTCACCGCCGAACGGCGGCGGTGATCGCCGCACACCAGCCGCGCCGCCGGCGGCGGCACCGGGAGGCCCTCCACGGCCCTGTCCGGTGGCCAGGAACTCGCGAAAGACCTGTGCGGAGCGCGGGTTCTGCCCGCACTGCCACACGCCGTGCGGGCAGTAGTCGGTAATGCTGTGGTAGAGCGGCTCGTGATCGGCGATCCACGCCAGCATGCTCCGCATGTACTCGTCGTTGTCGCCGTTCCGGAACAGCCCCCACTCGGGGTACGAGATCCGCTTGCCGTGCGCCTTCGCGAAGTCGACCTGCTGCTGGAGTCCGTAGGGCTGGTCGACCTGCTCGTCGAAGCTTTCGCCGGGAGGCTGGTCGTAGGTGTCCATGCCGATGACGTCGACCACGTCGTCACCGGGATAGCAGCTGGTCCAGGCGATCGCGTCGCTGCCGCGATTGGGGGCGAAATCGAAACGGAAGTGCTGCCCCTCCACCGAGCGCATGGCAGCCACGATGCGCCGCCAGTACCTCTTCCAGTTCTCGGGGTCGGGCCGGCATCGGTGGGTGTAGTCGAAGCCGTTCATCTCCCACCCGAGCACGATCACCGTGTCCGGCACCCCGAGGTCGACCAGACGCTCGGCCAGCCGCCGGTAGTGGTGGTCGTGCTCACCCTGCGCGCCGGCGCGGATCAGCTCGGCGACCCGGTGGTCGGGGACGCCGCCCTCGTTGTGCTCCTGCATGGGCACGTTCAGGACGAACAGCCGATCGGCCCTCGCCTTGCGCCACCGTGCCCAGCTGCGCAGGGAATCGGGTGCTCCCTCGATGTTCGACCAGGTGTCGCCGGGCAGGTAGGTGTGCCCGGCGCGCAGGTCGGTACCCCCGAGCCAGCTCGAGAGTCCCTGCATCCTCTCGACGCCGGGCGAGCCGTAGTGGAGGTAGGCGCCCACGGCGACCTCGGCCCCGCCACCCGTACGGGCAACGTCCCGCGGCGGTGGCGCGAAGGCGCCCCCGGTGACGAGGAGGGCGGCTGCGACCGTACTCGTGCAGGCGCCCGCCAGCCAGCGGCCTCGATGGGACATGACACCTCCGTGAGCTCCGTGAACCGATCTGCCTGCCTCTGCGACGTTAGGCATCTCATCCGATTCACGGCCTGCCCGGTGTCCCGATCCTGGGCCATTCGCGGCAGTGGGCCGCCTCCGCTTGGCCCGACCGGGTGAAGGCCGCCACCCGGACGCGCCGCGACTTCGGCCAGGGGCGTCGTGCCGCGGCCGCTCAGCGCAGGGGCAGCACCATGACGTCGTACGCGGGGGACGCGTCCCCGTACTGAGCCCGGCCGACGTTCCGGTAGCCCCAAGCTCCGTACGCCGCCTGTGCGGGCGCTGCCTCAGGCTCCGGCCGCATCGTGAGCGCGATCCGCTCGGCCTCCAGGCCGGCTATCAGACGCCGGTGCAGCTCTGCGGCGATGCCCTGCCGGCGCCACCCCCTCCGCACCGCGAGCTCGGCGAGGTTGAAGGTCCTCCGGCCGGTCTCTTCCACGAAGGCATCCCCGAGGGGCGCCCGCACGGCGCTCCACCAGCCGGTATCCGCGGGGAGCCAGAAGCCGTACGAAAAGCCGGCGATCTCGCCGGAGGCCCGCGCCAGGACGAGGCGGAAGCCGTCCCGTGCCGCTTGCCGGCGCGCACGCGTGAGGAAGTCGACGGCGTCCTGGGGACCCTCGTCGTACGGCGCCTCCGCATAGACCTCCCCGTAGACGGGCACCACCGCATCCAACTGCCTTACGACCTCGTCGAAATCCTCGATCTGCTCGAACGCCACCACGGTCAACCCGGCCTCCCACACTGAGTGCAAACGCGCGCCCCGGCGGCTCTTCACCGCCCTCAGGGCAAGATCACGAAGTCAACCTAGAGGACGGCCCGGCGAGCACATCGATCACGGTCCCGGGCCGCGATCCTGCCCGCGGCCGTACGCCTACGCTCCTCACTCCCGCCCCCGACACCCGAAACGTCCCACCCGCACCTCCGGCTTCACCGCATCCGGCCCGCTACCGACAACCCGGCCACGCAGCGGCGCTTTCCGGACGTTCGTGGCGCCCGTACCCCGGCCCGCGACAGAGGGCCGGTGTTCGGGGCATCCGCGGGAGTGGCTGCGACACGCAGGCCGAGTGACACCACCGGGAACAGGGAGGAACCATCATGCTGATCACCGTCACCCGCTCGGGAGGCTTCGCCGGCTACGAGAAGCTCCGTGCCCTCAACACGTCGGGCCGTGCGGACGCGGCCGAGCTGGAGGACCTTGCGCAACGGGCCGTAGCGCCACTGGCCGACGGCTATCACTACCGGATCACCGTCGACGACGAGGTGCTCGATCTCCAGGACTCCTGCCTGTCCGACGCCCAGCGGGCGCTGATCCGCACCGTCCTGGACGAAGGCGCCTGACCGGCCTCACGGGGGCCGCGCCCGGAACCACCGGGCCGCGGCCCCGAGGAGACCGGCCCACGCCAAGGTGCCCCCGGGCCGCACGTTCCGGGGGCGCCCTGACGCCCGGTGCTACGGCGTGGTCGCCGCCATGGCGTAGCCGAGCAGGCCCTCCCTCGCGTAAGGCCCTTCGCAATCGGCTCTGTTGGAGACGAAGTGGTCGAAGACGGACGGTATGTAGCACCGGTAGAGGGGCACCGAGCCCGGCACCGCCTTGGTGTACACGTATTTGACCGCGCCGAGGGGCTGCCGGCCCTCGCAGCCCGGATCGGGGGTCAGCAGCGAATGGTCCGCCACCTTGCACTCGTAGAGCCGGACCGTGCCGGGTGCGGGGTCCCGCAGCACCTTCCACACCGCCTCGTGGGTGAACCCGGCCGGCAGGGGGCGTGAGGAGGCCAGGTGCCCGGCGTGGGGGCGGTAGCCGCGGACCAGGGGTACGTAGGGGGTGGTGTGGCCACGGGCGCCCTCCCACGTGCGCAAATAGCCCTCGGCGCCCTGCATGAGCTCGTCCACCACGTCCTGGCCGCCGGTCACCCGGATGTCCTCGATCCAGTCCGGAACGAGGCCGTAGTGGGTGCCGCCGCCGTCCGTGTTGACGTCCCAGACGCGCGAGCCGGTGACCTGGCGGTCGAGGACCGAGCCGCCGTCCGGGCTGCGGAAGGGGTACCGGACGGGGTTGCCGGCCGCGGCCCTGGGGCCGGGGAGCCAGGCGAAGCCGTTCATGTCGGTGCCGATGCCGTACCCGGCGCCGTACTTGGCGCGCAGGGCGGCATGTCTGCGCGCCTCGGCCGTGAACGCGGGAGCCTCGTACATGTGGCCGGTGATGAAGCCGCCCAGGCGGTAGACACGCTCGGTCCAGTTCTCGTCCATCCAGCCGTGCGTGGACAGGACGCCGGAATAGCGCTCGGCTTCGAGCACGCGCAGCGCCTGGTTCGCCGCCTTGACGCTCATGTGGTCGATCTCCAGCATCATGCTGCGCTTCATCATGCCCAGCACCGCGTACTCGCCCAGTGCGGTCAGGCCCCGGCGGTTGCACTGCGCTGCCTGCAAGGAAGTTCCGTACTGCGGGAGTTCCACACCTTCCGGCAGGGCGTCGCGAATCCGGGCCTCCGCCTCCGCCTCCGCTTGGGACGTTCCCGTGCCGCCCGTATTTCCGGTGTCCTCGGTCGTCCCGGTGGCGTCTGCGTGCTGATGGCCCTCTGCCGCCGGCCCGGCGGCGAGCCCGAAGCCGATCGGGTTGTCGTGCTCGGGGCCGGTGCAGGCCTCCGTGCTCCAGAAGGTCCCCGTCGACAGGAACTGGCCGGCGTTGATGGCCATGCCCTGGGTGCCCGAGTCGAACCGGACCCCGCACAGGGCGTTGTCGAACTTGTGGCACAGGAACATGCTGCGCACGCCCAGGCGGTGCAGTTCGTCCAGGCCGCGGTCGATGTCGGCCATGGTGCAGCGGGCGCTGTCCAGCACCTGCTTGCAGCCGAACGGTTCGGACGTCTCCACCCCGAGGACGACGGCGAGCTTGCCCTCCTGGATGACCTTGCGCGCCTGGTCGGGCTCGGTGACGACCCGGAACCAGCCCTTGCCCGCGCCGCCGTACATGGCGTCGACGTAGGCCTGGAGTTCGTACGTCTTCTGGATCTGGAGCCTGATCGCGGTCATCTCGTCGCAGCCGCGGTCCTTGAAGAAGTAGAGCGAGCAGATCACCCCGTTGGTGACCATGTCGTTCACCAGGATCCGCTGGCCGCCCCGCCAGGCCCGCTCCACCCAGGCGTAGTAGGTCTGCTGGTGGGTGGCGGAGTCATGGGCCGGCCAGTCGCGGAACGCCGGCCAGCCGTTGGGGTCGTGCCGGCCGTCACCGCCCTTGGTGATCATGTCGAAGAGGGCGAGGACGCCGTTCGGATAGTGCTCCGGGCAGTCCTTGAGGGCGTCCGTCACCCCCGCCGTGGAGAAGACCTTCCCGCAGACCAGCCGGCCGCCGAAGCCCTCGTCGGACATCAGGTGGACGTGCCCGTCGACGTATCCGCGGACCCGGCCCTGGGCGTCGGTCCCGGTGAACGGCTCCCCGGTGACGTTGACCTGCGAGTCCGGCGCCGGGCGCGCCACGGGCTCCCACCACTGCGGTCCCGCCGACGCGCCGGCGGCCGCGGGGCCGAGTACCAGGGTGACCATCGCGAGGACCAGGCCGGCTAACAGGTAGCGGCTCCGTCCGAAGGCTCTTCGTCGGTTCATCGCCATCCCTCCCATCCCTTTCACGAAGCGTTCATGACACTGCGGAGATGGTCTGCGGTCGCCGGCCCGCGCGATGCGGGAGCCGGGCTCAACCCGAGTGGTGCTGCACCGGTCCCGCCGCATGGGCGCGGACCAGGGCCACGTACTCCGCCGCCAGGCGGTGGCAGTCGCCGGGCCACCGCGCGGAGACGTAGTTGGCGTCCTTGACGGCGAAGCCGCGTCCGGGCCGGGCGGCGGTGTCGCGGACGGGCAGCGGCGGGCCGGCGAGGAAGTGGCGCGGATCGGCGAGCGCCGCGGTGACCTCCTGCTGCACGGTGGTGCTGTACGTGCGGTAGTAGCGCCCCAGCCAGAACCGCGTGAGGTTCCAGCCCGTCAGCTCCAGCAGGGACGTCAGGGCCGTCGTCCGCCGGCCGTGGAGGACCGAGCGCCCGGTGGCGGGATCCACGGCCCGGGCGGCGAGCAGTACGCCGTGGCAGACGGCCCCCACCGGCAGGCCCTGAGTGAAGATCCGGGCGAACAGCCGCTGGGCGGTGGCGTCCTCGAGCAGCGTCCGCATGCCGGTGGCGTGGCCACCGGGCACGAAGAGGCCCGTGATCTCGGCCGGGTCGACATCCGCGTACGAGCAGGGGGCGAGGAAATGGGGGTCCTCGGTGAGGCGCCGGTAGGCGGCCAGCTCGGCGCGGCGGGTCATCAGCCAGGGCGACAGCCAGGAGAAGCCGAGGTCCGTGAGCCTGGGGTCGGCGAGCGCGACCTTCCCGCCGGGGGTTGCGAACCGCACCTCGAAGCCGGCGTCCCGCAATGCGGCCCACGGCACCGCCGCCTCGGTCGGGTCGTAGTCGCCTGCGGGGAGCAGGAAGAGAATCACGGCGTACTCCTCTGAGCGGTGGTGATCAGGGCAGCACGCTTCCCCCGGCTTCCCTGGATTTTCCGGATTGCCCGGCATCCCGGCGCCCCGGGGGACCCTGATCCCCTCGGTGTCCGAAGGCCGACCTTAGGAGCGGCCCGCGGCCCCGTCATTCACTCCGGCGGCCAATGCGTTGACTTCCGAACCCGCCCCCCCCGCGCTCGTCCCACGGCGGCGGACGGTATTGACGGGGGTGATGTGCCCGCATTGACTGGCGGCCGTGTCCACCACCGGGTCGCCCTCCGTCACCGCGTCGTACGCCCTCGCCGTCCTGAGTGCGACGGCAGAGGGCAGCGGCGGGCCGTCCGGTTCCTGGGCCCTGCCCACGGAGCGGCTGGAGTACGGCGAGATGCGCGCCCTGTGGGACGAGGTGCTCCACGCCCGGAATGCCGGCCCGCACACCGGGCTCCTGGTGGGCGACCGGATCCGGCCCGAAGGCCTGCACATCCTGGGCCACCTCGTCCTCACCTCCGCCAGCCTCGCGGACGCCGCGCAGGCGGCCGAGCGCTACCACCCCCTGGTGAGCCAGGCGGGCACGGTGACCCTGCACCGTCGCGGCGGCGTCGGCCGGATCTGCTACCGGCCGACGGTCGGCCCGGCCGCCATGCACCCCCAGCAGGTGGAGGCGGTCGTCAGCAGCATGGTGCGGGCGGCCCGCTGGATCACCGGCGACGACTGGGCGCCCCTGGCCGCGTCGTTCGCCCACCCCCGCGCGGGCTCGGCCGAGCCCTACGCCCGGGTCCTCGGCTGCCCCGTCACCTTCGACGCCCCGGAGAACGCGATCACGGTCGCCGACGAGGACCTCGACAGGCGCCGCCCCCTCTACGATCCGACGCTCAACGCCCTGCACCGGGCTTACGCCGACCGGCTCCTGCACCAGCTGTCCGCCGCCACGGCGGTGACCGTGGCCGAGCGCGTACGGCAGTGGCTGGAACAGGCCGCGCTCGAGGACGCGGGTCCCGAAGGCCCTGCCAAGGAACTCAACCTCAGCGTCCGAACCCTGCGCAGGGCCCTGTACGCGGAGGGCACGTCATGGCGCGCGCTCCTCGACGCTGCCCGTCATGGTCGGGCGAGGTGGTTGCTGGAGACGACGGTCTTGCCGTTGGATCGGATCGGCTTGCTTGTGGGGCTGAGTGGTGCGACGGCTCTGGTTCGGGCGTTCACCCGGTGGGAGGGCATGCCGCCGGGGGCGTACCGCAGTCGGTTTCGGCCCGGGTCCGGCGGGTGAGGAACTTCACCGTGGGGCAAGGCCCCGGGCCGGCCGTCACCGTTGCTAGATTGTCCGGCGGTCGGATTCCTGGCCCCGGACGAGATGCGCCGTACCCGGTTACGCACGACGACGCGTGAGGTGCTGCACGAGCAGTGCCGTCCGTTGTCCGCACCCGGGCAGCGTTCTCGTCGAGCCAGATGGGCCGAATCCATGACCGTGCCACTTACCCGCAGCCTGTACCGGACGACCGCGCATGCCGTCGGCGGCCGCACCGGATCCGTCCGCACGGACGACGGCCGGCTGGACGTGCGCCTGGCCCCGCCGCGCAAGAAGGTGCCCGGCACCACCAATCCCGAGCAGTTGTTCGCGGCCGGTTTTGCGGCCTGTTTCACCTCCGCGTTTGCGGAGGTCGCCGCCGAGTTCGGGGCGGATGCCTCCGCCGCGCGCGTGGCCTGTGAAGTGGAGCTCGGCACCACGGACACGGCTGCGGGTTACGGACTTGCGGTGGTCCTCACGGTGAGTTTGCCGGGGTGGCGGGCGGTGGACCTTCAGCCTTTGCTGGAGCGGGCGGACGCGGTCTGTCCGTACTCGCAGGCGGTGCGGGGCAATGTGCCGTTGATGCTTGTGGCTGTGGATGATCTTGCCGTTGATGGCCGGGTCTGAGCCGGTGTCGGTGGGTGGTGTGCCGGTGCCGGTGCCCGGGTACGGTGCGTGGTTGCGGCGCGGTATCAGCCGCAACGGCGGACCTGTTGTCGAGGACCGTGAAGTGGTGTGGTTGCAGGCGGGGTTGTATTACGCCGACAGTCGGGGTTTTGCCGGGACGACGTCCGTCGACGGCTCGCAGGTGCGTTTCCACCACCTCAGGGGCGAGCCCGGTGAGGATGTGGGCGTTTTCCGGTGGGAGGGTGTCAACCTGGTCGAGCGGGGCACCAACGCGGATGGCAGTACCTTCCTGGAGATCTGGACTCCGCTGTCCGGCGCAGCCGGTGCCGCCGGTTCCTGGTCCGGCCCGGACCACCAGGTGGTGCGCGTCGGCCGGCACGTGGTGCACGTCGATTCCGATGCGGGGACGTACTGGCGGCTGTGACCTCCCGCTGGTGACCTCCCAGGTGTGGCCTCCCGGCGGTGGCTTCCCGCCTATGGCCTGCCGCCGGTGACCTGCCGCCTGTGGCTTCCCGTGTGGCCTCCCGCGTGTGGCTTCCCGGCGGTGGTCCTGCGGTGGCCGCCATGAGCGGCGATGCCGGCTTCACACCTGCTGGAGCGGCGCGGGTCCGATGGCGCGGGGTGTTAGGGCGATGTCCAGGACGGCGCCGGCGCCGTGATCACACGAGCCACACTGTGATCGTGGCATCGGGGGGAGGGGCCGCGTAAGGGGTCGGC
>NZ_JARAYQ010000089.1:0-30071 GCF_033794505.1 Streptomyces sp. MB09-01
ACCCCCGCCCGTCCCAGCCGGCCGATCCAGCCCCGCCGGCGCGTGGGGCACCGGGTCCGGGGCGGCGGAGCCCTGGTCTTTCGGCCCCGCTGGCGCGTGAGGCGCGGGGGCTCGGGGGCAGCGCCCCCGCGACGGCGATCAGCCCGCGTGCTCGACCGAGGCGGGCGCCACGCACGACCCACCGCTCGCCTGCGCGGGCAACCGCACCGACTCGGCCGCACCCCCGCCCTCGGCGGCCCCGCACTCCATGGCCCGCGGCAGCTTCAGCGCCATCACCGCCCCCGCGAACAGCAGGCCCGCACTCACCAGCAGCGTCACGTGCAGCCCGTGCACGAACGAGTGCCGCGCCGCCGCGTACAGCGAGGCGCCCGCTGGCCCCCCGAGGTGCGCGGCGATCTGATAGGCCTGGCCGAGAGAGTTCGCCGCGCCCGCCGCGTCCGCCGCCGAAACCCCCGGCACGCCCACGAGCCCCGGCCGGTACGCCGCGTTCATCACGCTGCCCAGCAGCGCGATGCCGATGCCCGCGCCCAGCTGGTAGGAGGTCTCGCCGATCGAGGCCGCGCCGCCCGCGGTGGAGGCAGGGGCCTCGCTCAGCATCGACTCGTAGGCCGCGAAGAGCGTGGTCTGCAGTCCGAAGCCGAGCAGGATGAAGCCGACGGTCAGCAGCAGCGGCCGGTCCTGCTGGCCCATGAGCGTCAGCAGCAGCACGGCGAAGGCGGTCAGCAGGAAGCCCAGCGAGACCATCGTGCGCGGCCCGACCCGGCCCAGCGTGTACGACCCGGTGGCGCCCGCGGCCATGGCCGCGAAGGTCAGCGGAAGCAGCCGCAGGCCCGTCTCCAGCGGGCTGAGCTCCAGCACCAGCTGGAGGTACTGGACGGCGATCAGCTCCAGGCCGACGAGGGCCAGCATGGCGAGCACGATGCAGGCCACCGAGGTGGAGAAGGCGGCGCGGGAGAACATCCGCATGTCGATCAGCGGGTGCGTCCGCCGCTTCTGCCGCCGTACGAACAGGACGAGGAGCACCGCGCCGAGCAGCAGCGGGACCACGGCCTGCGCGTCCAGGAGGTGGCGTTCGGCACCGAGCCGCTTGATGCCGAGCACCGAGCCGAGTACGCCGACGGCGGCCATCAGCGCGCCGACCACGTCCCACGGTCCGTCCGCGGCGCCGCGCGACTCGGGAAGCAGCCAGCGTCCGAGCGGGAGGATCAGTGCCATCAGCGGGATGTTGATGAGGAAGACCGAGCCCCACCAGAAGTGCTCGACGAGGAAGCCGCCGAGCACCGGCCCGCTCGCGGCGCCGACCGCGGCGACCGCGGTCCAGATGCCGATGGCCAGGGCCCGCTCCCGCCGGTCGGGGAAGACCTGGCGCAGGATCGACAGGGTGGCGGGCATGATCATCGCGCCGCCGATGCCGAGCAGGGCGCGCGCGGCGATGAGGACCTGGGCGTTGTCGGCGAGGGCCGCTATCGCGGAGGCGACGCCGAAGAGTCCGTAGCCGAGGAGGAGGATGCGGCGGCGGCCGACCCGGTCACCGAGGGTGCCGAAGAGGATGAGCAGCGAGGCGCAGACCAGCGGGTAGGCGTCGACGATCCAGAGGAGTTCGATCGGGCCGGGGCTCAGGTCCTCGGTGACGGAGGGGACGGCGACGTGCAGGATGGTCGCGTCGAGTGCGACCAGGACCAGGCTGACGCAGAGAACCGCCAGGACGACCCAGCGGTTGGCTCCGCCGGAGGCCGCGCAGAGCCGCTGCCAGGGGGAAGGGGTCCTGGCCCCGGCCGCGTTCGTCCCCGACATGCATGTACCTCCCAGGTGATCCCTCGCGCTCGGCGGACCAGCGTCTTGTGGAGCCACGGGGGGTGGTGCGCTGTGCGGCGTCCAACGGGGTCCGGCATCGACACGCGGGTGAACGGTCAGCGTACGCGAGTTCGCCCGTCCGACACGTGGCCAAGCTCTCATCCCGGCGACGGCCCCGGTGTGGCGTGCACCACTCGCCCACTCCCCGAATCCTCCCCCGCGTACCCGCCCGCTCACGGTCCGTGGTTCTCGGACCGGGCAGGGCCCGGCGCCATCGATAATCATGCCCGTGAAAGATCTTGGATTTCGCCGGGCCGCGCCCGCACTGGCCGTCTTCGCGGCGGTCCGGCTGCTGGGGCTGACCGTGCTCGCGGTGTGGGGCGCGGTGGCCGGCAGCAGCCCGCACACGCTGCTGTCGGCCCGCTGGGACTCGCTCTGGTACGTCCGCATCGCCGCGGAGGGGTACGGGTACGAGGTGGTCCTCCCGAACGGGGACGTCCACTCGAACCTGGCGTTCTTCCCGCTGCTGCCGTGGCTGGAGCGGCTGGTGTCGGCGGCGACCGGACTCTCGTACGGCTCCGCGGGCCTGGTGGTGTCGGCGGTCGCGGGACTCGCCGCAGCCTGGGGGATCTTCGCGGTGGCCGATCTGCTCCACGGCCGCCGGGCCGGGGTGTTCGCGGTCGGGGTCTGGGCGGCGCTGCCCGTCGGGATCGTGCAGTCGATGGCGTACAGCGAGTCGCTGTTCACGGCGCTGGCCGCCTGGGCGCTGTACGGGACCCTGCGCGGCCGGTGGCTGACGGCGGGGCTGCTCGCGGCGGGTGGGGGGCTGACCCGCCCGGTCGGTGCGGCGGTGGTCGCGGCGGTGTGGGTGGCGGCCGCTCTGGCCTGGCGTCGAGGTGAGCGGTCCTGGCGGATGGCGGCGGGCGCGCTGCTGGCCCCGCTGGGAGCGGCGGCGTACGTGCTGTGGGTCGGCGCGCGCACCGGGAGCGGGCTGCTCGGTTACCTGGACGTGCAGGGCGGCTGGGGCAACGGCTTCGACGGGGGCTGGGCCTTCGCCCGGTTCGTCGGCGCGAAGCTCGCCTCGTCGGCCTTCCCCGCCGGGGTGGGGCTGATCGCGGGGGTGGTGCTGGTGCTGTGGCTGTACGCGACGTGCGTGCGGCAGCGGCAGCCGGCGCCGCTGCTCGTGTACTGCGGGATCGTCGTGGCGCTGGCGCTGTGCGCGTCCGGGTACTTCGGCTCCAAGCCCCGGCTGCTGCTGCCGGCCTTCCCGCTGCTGCTGCCCCCGGCGCTGGCGCTGGCCGGGTGGCAGACCCGGCGGGCCGCCCTGGTGCTGGGCGCGGCGGCCCTGGTCTCGGCGGTCTACGGGGCGTTCTGGCTGAACGGGTCGGGGCCTCCCTAGAGCCTCCACATAACGGAATGAATCATTCCCATCCATCTTTCAGCAAAAGAAATGACCTGCTGCAATAAAGTTCGGGTAAGCAGCCGAAACAATTGCCGGGACAGCGGATCATCCCGGTTCCAACCACTGCCGAAATACCGCGAATTAAGCACCGCGTGAGACCAACTCCACATCACATGGTCATCACAAAGCCCGCGATTCGCCCGGGCTGACCAGTGGCGCGCGGTAACGTCGATTGAGTGCGTACCGACCAAATCCTGACCCGTCTGGAGCGGGTGTTCGCCCGGCTGGACCGGGAACCAGAGCGACCGGCTCATCTGCAAACCCCGCAGATGAGCCGGCACCGCGTCGTACTCCTGGGATCGACCCTCGTCTTCTATCTCGCAATCGTGGTGGCCGTACTGACCACTTCGTGGCTGGTCCGCCTGGACTGGCAGATCATGTTCTTCCGGCCCTACGAACAGTGGCCGCAGGTACACGCCTTCCTCGACTACCTCGTCGTGCTCGGCCAGCGAGGACCCACCGCGGTCATGGTCGCCGCCTGGCTCGGCTGGCGCTGCTGGCGCCAGCACACCCTCCGCCCGCTGATCACCCTCGGCGTGGCGCTGCTCCTGCTCAACGTCACCGTCGGGTCCGTCAAGCTCGGCCTCGGCCGGCTCGGCCCGCACTACGCCACGGAGATCGGATCCGCCGAACTCTTCGCGGGCGGCGATATATTTCCTTCCGGCCACACCGCCAACGCCGTCGTGACCTGGGGGATCCTGGCCTACCTGGCCTCCACCGTGGTCACCCGGCGGGTGCTGTCCGTGGTGTCCGCGGTCGTCTCGCTGAGCGTCGGCGCCACCACCGTGTACCTCGGCACGCACTGGGTCAGTGACGTCCTGCTCGGCTGGTCCGCGGGTCTGCTGATCCTGCTGGCCCTGCCCTGGTTCGAGCCGCTCATCGCCCGGAGCGAGGCCTACGTCTTCGACCTGCGCGAGCTGCTGCGCCGCCGCGCCGAGACCGGACGGATGCCCGCGCCGGTCGTCTCCGCGCTCACGCCGCTGCTCTCCGCGGGCGGCAAGTGGCAGCTGCGGCCCGTCGGCGGCCCCGTCGCCGAGGAGCCGGCCCCGCTCCCGGTTCCCGCCCCGGCCGGCGCCGGCGCGGCGCACTCCCCGGCTCCCCGGCCCGCCGCACACCCGGCCGTGGCCCGGCCGCACCTGATCCGCTCCGAGCGGACCCCGGTCACCCCGGTCGGCAGCCGCCGCCCGGCGCACACCGAGCGGGCCGCGGCCCGGGGGGCGGCCGCCCGCCCGATCGCCGGCGGCTGACGGACCCACAGCGGGGCGGTACGCACCACCTCACCCCGCGACCCGGAGGCGGGCCCGGTCTCACCGACCGGGCCCGCCTTCGTCGTTCGTCAGCGCCGCGCCCGGACGTTCGTCCGTCCCGGGTCACGCTTGTGTCACAGAATATCTACAGCCGCAAATTGTTTTCCGAACCGCGACACGCCCGACGTGCAAGGACTTCGCAATTTCCGCCGAGCGGCCCGGAATTCATGTCGGACATTGCCACGGTCCTCATGGACCAGACCAGCTGAATCCCCCTCAGGTCCACTACATTTCCTTCACTTCTCCTGGCCCCACGGCCCTCCCCAGGAGATCCCGCGCGGCCCTGATCCGGTCCGTCAGCTCCGGCGGCTCGACCACTTCGAACTCACAGCCGAGCAGCATGATGTGAATCACCAGAACGTCCAGGTTCACCCCGCCGGTCCGCAGCAGACAGCTCTGCCCGTCGACCGGTTCCAGGACCCCGTCGCTCGGCCCGATGATCCGTCCCGCCTCCTGCGCCGAAACCTTCAGCCGCACCACCGCCCGGGCGGCGTACACCCGCTGCGACACGCCCTGGGAGACGTACGCGGCGAGGTCCTCGGCCGGCGGCGGACGCGGCGTGAACCGCGGGCCGTGCGGCGCTCTGGGCTCGATCCGGTCGGCGCGGAAGGTCCGCCACGCGTCCCGGTCCAGGTCCCAGGCGACCAGGTACCAGCGCCGCTCGGTGCAGACCAGCCGGTGCGGCTCGACGGTGCGGCGGCTGACGTTGCCCTCGTGGTCCCGGTAGCCGAAGCGCAGCCGCTCACCGTCGCGGCAGACGGAGGCCAGCTCGGTCAGCACCGAGGCGTCCACGGTGGACCGCTCGGCCCCGCGCAGCATCGGCACGGTGAACTCGTTGAGCGCGGACACCCGGCGTCGCAGCCGCGAAGGCAGCACCTGTTCCAGCTTCGCGAGGGCGCGTACGGAGGCCTCCCCGATCCCCTCCACCCCGTTCCCCGCGGCGGTCCGCAGCCCCACGGCGACGGCCACGGCCTCGTCGTCGTCCAGCAGCAGCGGCGGCAGCTCGGCCCCCGCCCCCAGCTGGTAGCCGCCGCCGGTCCCGGGGCTGGCGTTCACCGGGTACCCCAGCTCCCGCAACCGGTCCACGTCGCGCCGGACCGTGCGCGCGGTGACCCCGAGGCGCTCCGCGAGATCGGCCCCGGTCCATTCGCGGTGGGCCTGCAACAGGGACAGGAGGCGCAGCAGTCGTGCGGAGGTGTCGAGCATTCCCCGAGTCTGCCAGCGGAGCCCTGCGGCGCCGGCCGCGCGGGACCCGGCCGGGCAGCGGGGTCTCAGCAGGGCGGCGCCGGCGCGTCGTGGCCGCTGAGCTCGATCAGCCCGCACAGGCTCTTCAGCGACACCTTCCAGACCCCGTCGTCGAGCACCGCGACCCCCTTGCTGTCCTCCAGCGCCGGGACGCCGCTGACCAGCAGGTCGTACGTCACCTCGGCTTCGGTGGGCGAGGTGAAGGTGATGTCCGTGATCTCCACGGAGGTGTCGGGGGCGTCGGTGTCGGCGCCGAAGAGGCCCAGCAGCACGGCGAGCATCTCACCGTGCTGCAGCAGCTCGGCCTTCTCCTTGAAGGAGGTATCCGGGTCGAAGAAGGTGGCCCAGGTCTTCTCGATCTGCGCCTTGGCGGCTTCGGGGTCCGCCGGTCCGTCCACGGCCGGCACGGCGGGGGCCACGGCCGCCGGCGGGAGCGCGGTTCCCCGTTCTCCCGGCCCGGAGGCCGAGGACGATCCCGCGACGGCCGGTACGGCCAGCAGGACTGCGGCCGCCGTGCAGACCGCGGCTCGAGGGTGTCTGCTCTGGACCATCTGACTCACCACCGGAGTCCGAGGGAGCCGTTCGGCTCGGTGCTTCCAGGGTCAGCGCCTTCGGGGCATCCCGCAACGCGCCGCGCCGCGGTGGTGTGGTGCTCAGCCGCGGGCCGGAGGCTTGGCGGACGGAGGCGTCGGCGCGACGGGGGCCGAGATGCCCGGCCCGACGGGGACAGACCCGACCACAGGCCCCGGCCTCGGTTCCGGTTCCGGCCGCGGCTCCGGTTTCGCCTCCGGCTTCGGCTTCGCCTCCGGCTTCGTTTCCTGCTCGGGCCGCGGCTCAGGCTTCGGTTTCACCTCCGGCCTCGGCTCCGGCCTCTGTTCCGGCTCAGGCTTCGGTTCCGGCTCAGGCTTCGGTTCCGGCTCAGGCTTCGGTTCCGGCTCAGGTTTCGATTCCGGCTGCGGCTGCGGCTCGGGGACCGCCAGCAGCAGCCCCACCGCGATCGCCTCCGGTCGCGCCCCGATCAGCTCGCGGTTCGCCTCGTACAGCTCCCGCCACCCGCCCCGCACCCGGTGCTTGCGCGCGATCGACACCAGCGTGTCCCCGGCCCGCACTGCGTGCATCCGCCCCGCCAGCCCGTACCGCTTCGAGCACACCGGCCACGCGTTCCACCCCTGGGTGCCGAGGAGGTCCTCCGCGACCCTGATCTGCTGGCCGCGGGTCGCGAGGTCGGCCCGCGGGGCGAACGTCAGCCCCCCGTACTCCTCCCAGGTCGGCTGCCTGAACTGCAGCCCGCCGTAGAAGCCGTTGCCGGTGTTGACCGCCCACCGCCCGCCGCTCTCGCAGTCGGCCACGCAGTCCCAGGGCCACTCCCCGCCCGGTCCGCAGTCCCCCGGCCCGCTGCCGATCACCCCCGGCGAGCCGGGGTGCGCCGCTCCCGCCGGACCGGGCGCGGGTGGTGGCGGAGCCGCGGCCGCCGGGCCGCCGGGAGGTACGAGCACCAGCACGGCGGCGGCAGCGACGACGCCGAAGGCGGCGGCCCGGCGGATCCGGAGGTTGGGCATCGGGTCACGCTACGCAGCCCCCTGCGGCCCCCTCCGGCCAGCCACGCGGCGGGTCACCGCACCCCACCCGGTCGGCCGACCCGCCGCCCCTGCCCCAACCGGCCATACCCGGCCGCCAATTGAGCACAACCACAAAACAGTTGGCACGAAAACGACGCTCCGGTCGGACGGTTCACTCTTCCGGGGGCCAGGTTCGATTCCGTTCCCTCCAATGGCGTGACCCCGGCCGCCGCTCGTCCGTTGAGCCCGGCGAGCCGGGGAGTCGCCCGGCCCCGCACCTATGCCGAGGAGCCCCCCCGTGCCGCGCATGCTCGACGTCAGTGATGAGGTACGTGCCGAGATCGGTGACGAAGAAGCCGACAGGCTGCTCGTCGGCGAGGACGCGCCGCGCAGTTACGACTGCACTTCCTGCCGCACCCCCGGCGACCCCGAGAACGACCGCACCAGCACGGTGCTGTTCGTCGGCGAGGAGACCGCCGTCCTCGCCTTCGCCCACGCCGCCTGCATCCCCTCGCAGGTCGTCTCCGTCTCGGAGGAGCAGCTGCAGGGCGCCGTCCGCAGCATCACCGGCGACAGCCCGGCGCCGGGCGCCGACGGCAGCGCCCCGCAGAACGTGCCCGGCGGCCAGGCGGTCCTCGGCATCACCAGCGGCCTGATCCTGATCGGCGGCGAGCTGCACCCCGCCCTGGTCGTCGAGCCGACCGCGCCGATCGCCCGCCCCGGCAGCGACGGCCCGGGCGACGACTTCCTGCCGCTCCTCATCGAGCAGGGCTTCATCCCGGTCACCGACACCGCCGAACTCCCCGCCCTCCTGGGCGGCTGGTCGGTCCTGCTCGCCGGCGGCCAGCTGCACGCCGTGCTGCAGCCGGGCTCCGAGGGCGGCGGCCAGGTCGCCTGGTGGCAGGCGCACCAGGCGCTGTCGGTCACCGACGGCTGGCGCACGGCCGTCCAGAAGACCCAGCGCGTGCTCATCTACGCCGCCCCGGTCGGCTCCATCGGCCAGCAGCCCCGAGAGGACCTGCTGCGCGACGCGCTGGACAAGGCCGCCGCCGCGGGCAAGCTCGTGGCCGCCGCGATGCCCCTGGCGGGTACGCCCGGCGCCTGAACCGGCCGGGACCGGAACGGCCGCCAGCCCCCGCCGAGGGGGCCCGGTGGCGTGCGCCGGGGGTGTGCGGTCCGTCCCGCGCACCCCCGGCGATCTGCGTTTTCTCCCCCGTCACCCCGCATCCGCAAGCCGTCGGTTTCGTTGGCTGATACGTGCATTCATACGACTCCTCCCGCGCCCCGTCCTATCCGAGCACCGTCCCCGCGATGCGTCCCGCACGCGACCGGGACAGCGCACCGGCCGTCTCGCACACCCCGATCTACGACACGCTGTACTCGGAGTACCTGCGTTCCTTCCGGGCACTGCCGGGCGACCGTACGGGCGAGGAGGACCTCGGGTTCACGGCCTTCTCCTACGGGGGCTCCTGCACCGGCGGCGCCGGCTCGTACGGCAGCGGCTGGAACGGTTCCGCGTGGCAGCGGGCCGACGACTGGCAGCCCTCGTACACCCCGCAGCCGCAGCCGGCGTACTCGTACGCGGGCAGCTCCGGATACGCCGGCGGGCGGCAGCACCAGACCGGGATGACGCACGTCCCGGCGGCCCTGCCGCCCGCTCCGCGCCGGGGCTACTGACCCCGGACAGCGCTTGCGCGCACCGCTGCTCGCGCTGCTACTTCTTCTTCTTGTACTGGGCGCCGCGCTTCTCGCGCACCCGCACCGAGATGTGGATCGGGGTGCCCTCGAAGCCGAACTCCTCGCGCAGACGGCGCTCGATGAAGCGCCGGTAGCCGTGCTCCAGGAAGCCGGAGGCGAAGAGGACGAACCGCGGCGGCTTGCTACCGGCCTGGGTCCCGAACAGGATGCGGGGCTGCTTGCCGCCGCGGATCGGGTGCGGGTGGGCGGCGACGACCTCACCGAGGAAGGCGTTCAGCCGGCCGGTGGGGATGCGCGTCTCCCAGCCCGCGAGGGCGGTCTCGATCGCCGGGACCAGCTTCTCCATGTGGCGGCCGGTGAGCGCGGAGACGTTCACCCGGGGCGCCCAGGCGACCTGCTGCATCTCGGTCTCGATCTCGCGCTCGAGGTAGTAGCGGCGCTCCTCGTCGAGCTCGTCCCACTTGTTGTACGCGATGACGATCGCGCGGCCGGCCTCGACGGCCATGGTGATGATGCGCTGGTCCTGGACGCTGATCGTCTCGGTGGTGTCGATCAGGATGACCGCCACCTCCGCCTTCTCGACGGCCGCGGCCGTGCGCAGGGAGGCGTAGTAGTCGGCGCCCTGCTGGAGGTGGACCTTCTTGCGGATGCCGGCGGTGTCGACGAACTTCCACGTGACGCCACCGAGCTCGATCAGCTCGTCGACCGGGTCGCGGGTGGTGCCGGCCAGCTCGTTGACGACGACACGGTCCTCCTTCGCGACCTTGTTGAGCAGCGAGGACTTGCCGACGTTCGGACGGCCGATCAGCGCGATCCGGCGCGGGCCGCCGAGGGCGGCGCCGCCGAAGGTCTGCGCGGGCGCCTCCGGCAGGGCTTCGAGTACGGCGTCGAGCATGTCGCCGGTGCCGCGGCCGTGCAGCGAGGAGACCGGGTGCGGCATGCCGAGGCCCAGCGACCACAGGGAGGCCGCGTCGGACTCGCCGCTCTGGCCGTCGACCTTGTTGGCGCACAGGACGACGGGCTTGCCCGCCTTGCGCAGCAGCCGGACGACGGCCTCGTCGGTGTCGGTGGCGCCGACCTTGGCGTCGACGACGAAGACGACCGCGTCGGCGGCCTCGATGGCGTATTCGGCCTGGGCGGCGACGGAGGCGTCGATGCCGAGGACGTCCTGCTCCCAGCCGCCGGTGTCGACGACCTTGAAGCGCCGGCCGGCCCATTCGGCCTCGTACGTGACGCGGTCGCGGGTGACGCCGGGCTTGTCCTCGACGACCGCCTCGCGGCGGCCGATGATCCGGTTCACCAGGGTCGACTTGCCGACGTTCGGGCGGCCCACGACGGCGAGGACGGGCAGCGGGCCGTGGCCCGCCTCCTCGATGGCGCCTTCGACCTCCTCGATGTCGAAGCCCTCTTCCGCGGCGAGCTCCATGAACTCCGCGTACTCGGCATCGCCAAGTGCTCCGTGGTCGTGCTGGTCGTTCATGAAGTCCGTTCCTCGTCGTTCGTGGTGGTCGGTGGCACCCGCGCAGCGCGGTTCCACTACTAGGTCAAGTCTCGCTCAGCGCCCGGTGAGGCGCTTGGCGTCGGCCAGGTGGGCGGTCAGCCGGTCCTGGATACGTGTGGTGGCCTCGTCCAGCGCGGTACGGGTACGTCGGCCCGTGCCGTCGCCGGCGTCGAAGGCGGAGCCGAAGACGACGTCGACCCGGCTCTTGAAGGGCGGCAGCCCCTTGATCAGCTTTCCGCGGTTCTCGCTGCTGCCGAGGACGGCCACGGGCACGATCGGCGCTCCGCTGCGGACCGCGAAGTACGCGAGGCCCGCGCGCAGCGAGGCGAAGTCCCCCTCGCCGCGGGTGCCCTCGGGGAAGATCCCCAGGGCCCCTCCGTTGTCGAGCACCTTCAGGGCGCGGCCTATCGCCGTCCGGTCGGTGCCGGTGCGGTCGACCTTGACCTGCCCGATCCCGTCGAGGAAGGGGCCGAGCGGGCCGACGTACGCTTCCTTCTTGATCAGGAAGTGCAGGGGCCGCGGCGCGGTGCCCATGACCATCGGGCCGTCTATGTTGTGCGAGTGGTTCACGGCGAGGATCACGGGACCGGAGGCGGGCACCTTCCAGGCGCCCAGTACGCGCGGCTTCCACAGCCCGTACATGAGGCCGATGCCTATGCGCCTGCCGACCGCCGCACCCGTGAGGGAGGGCGATTCGCTCACTTGCGGCCCGCCCGCTTCTCTTCGACCAGGGTCACGACGCACTCGATCACCTGGTCGAGCGTGAGCTCGGTGGTGTCCACCTCGACGGCGTCGTCGGCCTTGGCCAGCGGGGAGGTCTTGCGGCCGGAGTCGGCCGCGTCGCGCTTGATCAGCGCCTCCTTGGTGGCCGCCAGGTCGGTGGCCTCCTTGCCGCGGAGCTCTCCGCTGCGCCGGGCGGCACGCGCCTCGGCGGAGGCGGTCAGGAAGATCTTGAGGTCGGCGTCGGGCAGGACCGTGGTGCCGATGTCCCGGCCCTCGACGACGATCCCGTCGGCCTCCAGGGCCGCCGCGGCGGCGATGGACCGCTGGAGCTCGGTGATCAGGGTGCGCACCTCGGGGACCGCGCTGACGGCGCTGACCTTGGAGGTGACCTCCCGGGTCCGGATGGGCCCTGCGGCGTCCAGCCCGTCGACGGTGATCGTGGGGGCGGCCGGATCGGTGCCGGACACGAGGGACGGCTTGCCGGCGGCGACCGCGACGGCCTGCGGGTCGTCGGTGTCGACACCGTTGGTGATCATCCACCAGGTGATGGCCCGGTACTGGGCACCGGTGTCCAGGTAGCGCAGCCCGAGCTTGGCGGCCACGGCCTTGGAGGTGCTGGACTTGCCCGTGCCGGAGGGACCGTCGATGGCGACGATCACGGCGGACGGAGCTGCGGTTTCCACGGTGCGGGCACCTTCCTGGTTGCGCGTACGTGTCCGGGCGCGGCAAAACGCCCCTCCCCAAGGTTACCGGCCCCCGACAGCTCCCGGCCCCGCCTTGTTCCGCCGGGGCAGAGCCCGGGCCGTGGCGCAGCACTTTCCCGGCTTCGCCGGCACCGTCCGGCCCCGCCGGCGTCTGAGGCGCGGAGGTCCAGGGGGAGCCCCGGTCCCGTCCGGGCACCCCCCGATAGCGGCACCGGGCTACTGCTGCCGCAGCGCCCAGCCCCGTTCCCGCAGCTCGGCCGTCAGGCCGGCCACCGCCCGCGGCTCCACCATCAGCTGCACGAGCCCCGCCTGCTGCCCCGTCGCGTGCTCGATCCGCACGTCCTCGATGTTGACCCCCGCCCGTCCCGCATCGGCGAAGATCCGCGCCAGCTCCCCCGGCTGGTCGCTGATGAGCACGGCCACCGTCTCGTAGACCGCGGGCGCTGCGCCGTGTTTGCCCGGCACCCGCACCCGGCCCGCGTTCCCACGCCGCAGCACGTCCTCGATGCCCGCCGCGCCGCCGCGCCGCTTCTCCACGTCGGCCGACTGGAGGCCCCGCAGCGCCTCCACCGTCTCCTCCAGGTCGGCCGCGATCCCGGCGAGGACGTCGGCCACCGGTCCCGGATTGGCCGAGAGGATCTCGACCCACATCCGGGGATCGGAGGCCGCGATCCGGGTCACGTCCCTTATGCCCTGCCCGCACAGCCGGACCGCCGTCTCGTCGGCCTCCTCCAGGCGGGCCGCGACCATGCTGGACACCAGCTGCGGGGTGTGCGAGACGAGCGCCACCGCCCGGTCGTGCGCGTCCGCGTCCATCACCACGGGGACGGCCCGGCACAGGGCCACCAGCTCCAGCGCGAGGTTCAGCACCTCGTGTTCGGTGTCCCGGGTCGGGGTCAGCACCCACGGGCGGCCCTCGAAGAGGTCCGCGGAGGCGGCGAGCGGTCCCGACTGCTCCTTGCCCGCCATGGGGTGCGTCCCGATGTACGCGGTGAGGTCGATGCCGAGCGCCGCCAGCTCCCGCCGCGGCCCGCCCTTGACGCTGGCCACGTCCACGTACGCCCGCGCCGCCCCGCGTCCGATCAGGCCGGCCAGGGTCGCGGCCACGTGGGCCGGCGGTACGGCGACGATCGCGAGGTCGACCTGGCCCTGGGGGGCTTCGTCGGTGCCGGCCCCGAGGGCGGCCGCCGTGCGGGCCCGGTCCGGATCGTGGTCGGCGAGGTGCACGGTGATCCCGCGCGCCGCCAGGGCGAGCGCCGCGGAGGTGCCGATCAGTCCGGTTCCGATGACGACGGCGGTTCTCACGGGCGCTCCAGGGTTGCGTACGGCACGGTGACGGGGACTGCCTGGCCAGGGTAGCCAGAGCGGACGCACGAAGGCCCGGCAGTCCGTCCGGTGGGACGGCGGCCGGGCCCTGACGGGGTGTCGTCCGCGACGGTCAGAGTGCCTGCGCCTTGAGTATGTCCTCCAGCGAGCCCGACGGGACCTGCCCCTGCGGCGTCAGCTTGTCGACCGCTTGCGGCAGGACCTGCGCGATCTCGTCGGCGGCCTGCTCCGGGGAGATGCCGGCCTGTTCCGCGGCCTGCTGCAGGGCTCCGTCCGGCAGCGCCTCCTTGATCTGGTCGGCGCTGACGGGCTTGTTCTCGCCGGTGCCGACCCAGGACTGCGCCTGGTCGGCGAGGCCCGACCTGGCCAGCATGTCCAGCAGGCCGCCGAGCGGATTGTTCGCGCCGTTGCTGCCGGCCGCATGGCCGGCGCCGCCGCCCGAGAGCGCGCCGAGCAGCGAGCCGAGGATGTCGGCGCCGCCGCCGCGCCTGCCCTCGCCGCCGCCCCCGAGGAGGCCGCCGGGAAGGGAGCCGAGGTCGTTACCCGCCATGGTCCTGCCTTTCGAAGAGGGACCGGGCCGCGCCGATGAGCGCCGCACCCGGCTTCGAGACACGGACAATCTCACGCACCTCACCTCATGCCGCCACCTGGTGCGCGGGTCCCCGGCCGCTGCGGTAGAACGATCGGCATGATCTTCCACATCGTCCCGCTCGCCGACTGGGCCGCCGCGCCCGGGCTCCCGTTCGCCCCGCCCTCGCTGGACTCGGAGGGTTTCGTGCACTGTTCGGCCGATCGCCCCACGGCGCTCGCGATCGCCGACGCGCGCTACCGCGAGGTGCCGGGCACGTTGCTCGCCGTGGAGCTCGACGAGGACGCCCTGACCGCGGAGGTCCGCCGGGAGGGTGAATCGGGCGGCCGCTACCCGCATGTTCACGGCCCGCTGAACCGGGAGGCCGTGATCCACGTGTGGGAGGTCGTACGCACACCTGGCAGTCCTGCCTCACTGGCCCCGTGGGAACCGGGCCTGTGAAACGGCGCGGCACGCTTCACCTGAGGCTCGCCGCAGGCCAGGATGCTGCACGCCCTTCCCGGCAACAACGCGAGGAGAGACTCATGAGCGACCCCACGCACACCGCCCGGCGCACGGTACTGGCGGCGGGCGCGGCCGCCCTGGCGGGCGGTGCGCTCACCGCCTGCGGCAGTGACGGTGAGAAGACCCCCCAGGGAGAAACGAACGGGGCGGCGTCCGCACCCGCCGCCTCCACCGCCCCCACCGCCGCGACCCCGGAATCCGGTTCGGCGGGCGCGGAGGTCCTCGCCAAGACCGCGGACGTGCCCAAGGGCGGCGGCATGATCCTCAAGAAGGAGAAGCTCGTGGTCACCCAGCCCACGGCCGGATCCTTCCGCTGCTTCACGGCGGTCTGCCCACACCAGGGCTGCCTGGTCAACAAGGTGGAGAACGGCAGCATCGACTGCCCCTGCCACGGCAGCACGTTCGCGATCACGGACGGCGCGGTGACCAAGGGTCCGGCGACCAAGGGACTGGCGGAGAAGAAGATCAAGGTCGCGGCGGACGGCAATATCTCGCTCGCATAGCGGCAGGTCAGGCGCCTACGCTCCCCGCATGGACGATCTGACGCTGGTACGGGACCACACGGTCTACCGATGTGTGACGGGCTCCCGGGCGTTCGGGCTGGCGACGGAGGCGAGCGACACCGACCGGCGCGGTGTCTACCTCGCCCCGACGCCGCTGTTCTGGCGGTTCGAGAAGCCCCCCACGCACGTGGAGGGGCCGCGGGACGAGGAGTTCTCCTGGGAGTTGGAGCGCTTCTGCGAACTCGCGCTGCGGGCCAACCCGAACATCCTGGAGTGCCTGCACTCCCCTCTGGTGGACGAGCTCACGCCGGTGGGCGAGGAACTGTTGTCGCTGCGCGAGGCCTTCCTCTCCCGCCGGGCCCACACCAGCTTCAGCCGGTACGCGGCCTCCCAGCGCGGCAAACTCCTCGCCGACGTCCGCGTCCACGGCGCCCCGCGCTGGAAGCACGCCATGCACCTGCTGCGCCTGCTGCTGTCCTGCCGCGACCTGCTGCGCACCGGCCGCCTGACCGTCGACGCCGGCCCGCACCGCGACCGCCTCCTCGCCGTCCGCCGCGGGGAGCTCACCTGGGACGAGGCCGACGCCTGGATGGCCCGCCTCGAGGAGGAGACCGAGACCGCCCTGGCCACCACTCCCCTGCCCGCGGAGCCGGACCGTGCCCGCGTCGAGGACTTCCTGGTCCGGGCCCGCCGCGCGTCAGTCGCGTAGCGCCCGGCGCCGTACGACGAACTCGTCGAGGGCGTCGTACGCCGACCCGTGCTCGGGCAGCGCGGAGGCGGACTGCGCCGCGTCCAGCACCGCGTGCAGCGCCTCGAAGTCCGCGCGCACCCCGCCGAGGGCCGGACCCTCGTAGCCCCCGTGTTCGGCGGCGACCTTCGCCTCGATCAGGGCGGCGAGGTACGGGGGCGCCTCGGGCACCTCGGCCAGCAGGGTCGGCAGGTGCGCCTGCACCGCGCCCGACCGCATCAGGTGGATGCCGGTGAGCAGCGCCCGGAACGCGTAGAGCAGCGGCTTGAGTTCGGCGGCCTTCTCGAAGAGCCGCCACTGCGTGTTGGCGAACCCCCGGTAGTGGTGGGCGTGGTGGGAGGTCAGCACGCCCGGGGCCAGCGCGATCAGCTCCTGGTGTGCCGGTGTCGTGTGGACCACGAGCGGGGAGAGCAGCTGCTCCAGGACGTAGCCGTTGCGGTTCAGCATCAGGCGGACGAACTTGCGCAGGTCGTGCGTGACGAGGTCCATCTCCACGTCGTCCCGGTCCCACATGCGGGTGCGGGTCTCCTCCGGTTCGCGCAGGCCGAGGAGGGCCTGCGCCGGCAGGAGGTGGGCGCCCCGCAGGTCGATGTCGGAGTCCCGGGACGGGAAGCCGTACAGGTGGGCTCCCGACACCGTGGCGAAGAGCAGCGGATCGGGCTGCTCCGCCACGACGGGGGTCAGGTCGAGACTCAGTGCGTCCAGCATGGATCAAGCATCCCAGAGGGTTCCGAAGGCCAGGAGTTCGTCCCGGTACTCGATGCGGCCCTCCCAGTCCCGGGGCCAGACGTCGGCGCCGAGGTGGGCTCCGGCGAAGGCGCCGGCGAGGCAGGCGATGGAGTCCGAGTCGCCCCGCGTGCAGGCCGCGCGGCGCAGGGCCAGCAGGGGCTCGTCGGGGAAGAGGAGGAAGCACTGGAGGGCCGTGGCGAGGGCCTCCTCGGCGATCCAGCCGTCGCCGGTGGTCAGGCAGGGGTCGGTCTCCGGGGAGGGGGACCGCAGAGCGGCCGCCAGCCGGTCGAGGACCGCCAGGCACTCGTCCCAGCCCCGCGCCATGAAGGACTCGGGCGAGGCGTCGCTGGCGGTCCGCATCCAGAGGTCGCCGAGCCAGCGCTCGTGGTAGCGGGTGCGGTTCTCCAGGGCGTACGAGCGCAGCCGTCCGACCAGGCCCGTCACCTCGGTGCCCGCGGCCAGCAGGTGCACCGCCCGCGCCGTCAGGTCGGAGGCGGCGAGCGCCGTGGGGTGGCCGTGGGTGAGGGCCGACTGGAGCTGGGCGGCGCCCGCCCGCTCCTCGTCCGTCCAGCCAGGCACCAGCCCGACCGGGACCACGCGCATGTTCGCGCCGCAGCCCTTGGAGCCGAGCTGGCTGGCGTCCCGCCAGTCCCGTTCGGGCTGGTTCAGGAGGCTGCAGGCCTTGAGGCAGGTGTTCCCCGGTGCCCGGTTGTTCTCCGGGGAGTGGTACCAGTCGACGAACTCCTCGCGGACCGGGCGGGCCAGGCGCAGCGGGCCGATCGGGCCGCGCTCCATGGCGGTGCGCATCCCGCGCGCGAGGGCGAGGGTCATCTGGGTGTCGTCCGTGACGATCGCCGGGCGCGGGAGCTTCATCTCCCGCCAGGGGCCCGTCTTGGCCAGGATCGAGGGCACGTCGTTGAACTCGGTCGGGAAGCCGAGGGCGTCGCCCAGGGCCAGGCCTATCAGGGCGCCCGTCGCGGCTCGCTTGGTCATCGAGTGGGTCCTTCCGGTCGGAGCAGAGGGGGATGGAGGGCGGTCGCCGGGCCGGGCCGGTAGAGGGCGGCCGGTTTGCCGCGGCCGCCGGTCAGCCGGGCGGCGCCCGGAACGGCCTCGACGAACCCGGGCGTCGTCAGGACCTTGCGGCGGAAGTTGGGGCGGTCGAGGGCGGTGTCCCAGACGGTCTCGTAGACGGCCCGGAGCTCGCCCAGGGTGAACTCGGGCGGGCAGAAGGCGGTGGCCAGGCAGGTGTACTCCAGCTTCGAGCCGATCCGCTCCCGTGCGTCCGCCAGGATCACGGCGTGGTCGAAGGCCAGGTCGCAGACCTCCCCGACCGGCAGCCAGCGGGCGTGCGCCGCGTCCCCGCCGCCCTCCGCCGCCGGCTCGGGCATGTCCGGGACGAGGGCCGTGAAGGCCACCGAGACGACCCGCATCCGCGGATCCCGGTCCGGTTCGCTGTACGTGCGCAGCTGCTCCAGGTGGAGCGCCGCCACCACCCGCTCCGGCAGGCCGGTCTCCTCGGCCAGTTCGCGCCGGGCGGCCGCCTCCGCGGACTCCCGCGGCAGGACGAAGCCCCCGGGCAGGGCCCAGGCCCCCGCGTACGGCTCCTGGCCGCGCCGGATCAGCAGCACGTGCAGGGCCGCGTCGCGCACGGTGAACACGGCCAGGTCGACCGTCACCGCGAACGGCTCGAAGGCGTACGGGTCGTAGCCGGCGGTCATCGGTTCTCCGGAAGGGGGTCGGTGAAGTGCCAGCCCTCGGCCAGCAGCTCGTCCACGGCCCGGGCGGCCGTTTCCAGCCGGGCCGCCCGGTCCCCGCGCACGACGAGGAAACGCCTCCCGGTGCGCTCCAGTTCCGCCCGGAACCGCCCGGTCATCCATGGCCTGAGCTGCGGCCCGTCCCGCAGTCCGTCGTCCTCGAAGGGCACGTCCGCGTGGTCGGTCAGCAGGTACAGGTCCCGTCGGGTCAGGGCGGCGATCCGCTCGACCTCGGGGTTGCGGTCGCCCATGTACCGCTCGTGCCAGATCCCGGTCGCGAAGGAGTCGGTGTCGCAGAACAGCACCGGGGAGCCGAGCCGGGCGGCCTGCTCCTCGTCCGCGTCCTGGCGGCGCGAGATGACCGGGAACTCCTCCGAGGTGAAGGACACGTCCGCCCAGGACGCCGCCGGGTCGGCCGCGCGGGCCGCCGCCAGCTTCTCCTCGCTGTACCGGCGGCCGTACTCGGCGACCCAGCCGGTCTTGGCCCAGACGCCGCCGCGCCGCCGGTAGTGGTCCGCCAGGGCCCGCGACAGCGTGGTGGTCCCGGTGGACTCCGCGCCCAGGACGACGACCCGCCGGGTCAGCGCGGCGCGCACGGCCGGCCCGAGGAACTCCCAGGAGCCGACCGGGTCCCTGCGGACCGCCGTCCCGGACACCGGGAACAGCGTCCGCTCGCGGTCCACCAGGACCTCCTCGGCGCCGAACCGCCGGGCGAGCTCGCTCCCGTACTCCTCCGAGGTGAACACGGCGTCCACCCGCCCGGGGACCGCACTGCGGAAGACCGCCATGTGCGCCTCCCAGATCTCGGGGTCGTGCAGGTCGACGGGGATGTCGTCGACCGCGCCGACGACGTGGGCCCCGGGGTGCGCCTCGCGCATCCAGGCGACCCGGTCGGCGAGCGGGACCGACTCCACCGAAGCCGCGCACACCAGCACGGTCAGCCGCTCGCACTGGTCCTGGGCGGTGCGCACGAGGTGGTGGTGCCCGGCGTGCGGCGGGTAGAACTTGCCGAGGACCAGGCCGTGCCCGTGCCTCCTCATGCCGTCGCCCCCGCGGCCGTACGGGCGTCCCGCGCGGGCAGCGTGCGCCGCCAGCCGAGGAGTCCGGCCACGCACAGGACGAGGAAGCCCGCGTAGAGCGCGGAGGTCAGGTAGAGCCCCTTGTGCGCGTAGAGCGGGATGTAGACGAGGTCGGCGGCGATCCACAGCCACCAGGACTCCACGAGCTTGCGGCACTGCCCGTACGTGGCGACGAGCGAGAGCCCGGTGGTCAGCGCGTCCCAGAACGGGACGGTGGAGTCGGTGGCCCGGCTCAGCAGCAGCGTCAGCCCGAGCACCGTCACCGCCCCCGCCGCGGCGAGCGCGGCCCATTCGGTGCGCGTGGTGCGGCGCACCGGCAGGGCCTCGGCGGATCCTGGTCCACCCCCGTGGGTCCAGAACCACCAGCCGTAGGCGGCGAGGGCGATGAAGACGATCTGGAGCCCGGCATCGGCGTAGAGGCCGGCCTGGGCGAAGAGCACGATGAAGAAGATGTTGTTGGCGATGCCGATCGGCCAGTTGGCGACGTGCTGCCGGGCGACCAGCCAGACGCACAGGGCGCCGGTGGCGAAGCCGAGCACCTCGGTCCAGCCCATGGTCCAGCTCATGCCGACCCCCTCTCTCTGCTTAATGGTCAGGTTGACTATAAACAGGGATCGGGGTCCCCGACAAGCAGAAAACCCGCGGCGCCCTCAGGGCACCGCGGGTTTTCCGGGAACGGGCCGGCCGCCGCCTGTGCGGCGACCGGGACTGGCTGTTAGAGACCGACCTCGCGCATCAGCATGCCGACCTCGGTGTTGGTCAGGCGGCGCAGCCACCCGGACTTCTGGTCGCCCAGCTCGATCGGCCCGAAGGAGGTCCGGACGAGCTTCTCGACCGGGAAGCCGGCCTCCGCCATCATGCGGCGGACGATGTGCTTGCGGCCCTCGTGGAGGGTGACCTCGACCAGGTAGTTCTTGCCGACCTGGTCGACGACGCGGAAGTGGTCGGCGCGGGCGTATCCGTCCTCCAGCTCGATGCCGTCCTTGAGGCGCTTGCCGATCTCGCGCGGCAGCGGGCCGGTGATGGCGGCGACGTAGGTCTTCTTCACGCCGTACTTCGGGTGCGTGAGGCGGTGGGCCAGCTCACCGTGGTTGGTGAGCAGGATGATGCCCTCGGTCTCGGTGTCGAGCCGGCCGACGTGGAAGAGACGCGTCTCACGGTTGGTGACGTAGTCGCCGAGGCACTGGCGGCCGTCGGGGTCCTCCATCGTGGAGACGACACCGGCGGGCTTGTTCAGCGCGAAGAACAGGTACGACTGGGTGGCGACGGTCAGGCCGTCCACCTTGATCTCGTCCTTCGGCTGGACGCGCTTGCCCTGCTCCAGCACGATCTGGCCGTTGACCTCGACACGGGCCTGCTCGATGAGCTCCTCGCAGGCGCGGCGCGAACCCATGCCGGCGCGGGCGAGCACCTTCTGCAGACGCTCCCCCTCCTCCTCGGCACCCGGGAAGGTCTTCGGGGTCTTGATCACGGGCTTGTCGGCGTACCGGTCGCGCACGCGCTCCTCGATGCGCGCGTCCAGCTCGCGCGGGCGGGACTGGCCGCTGCGGCTGCCCGGGCCGCTGCGCGGGCCGCCGGCCCCGCCGATGCCGGGGGTCTTGGAGGTCTTGGGGCCGCCCTTGGCGCCACCGCGCGCGGCCGCGCCACGGGCGCCGCCGCCGCCGGCCTTGGGGCCGCTGCGACCGCTGCGCTCGCCCTCGGGGCCCACGTCGTAGCGGCGCTCCTCGGGGCGCGGGTTGCGGATCCGCGGCGGCGGAGCCTGGTCGCGGTCGCGCGCGTCCGAGCCGCCGCCCTGGTAGCCGCCACCGCCCTGGTAGCCGCCGCCGGAGCTGCCGCCCCGGTAACCGCCGCCGCCTCCGGTGGAGCCGCCGCGGGAGCTGCCGCCGCGGGAACCGCCACCGCCGGAGGAGCCACCGCCCCGGTAGTTGCCGCCGGAGGAGGAGCCGCCGCGGGAACTGCCACCGCCGGAGGAGCCACCGCCCCGGTAGTTGCCGCCGGAGGAGGAGCCGCCGCGGGAGTTACCGCCGCGTCCGCCACCACCGCCGCCGCTGTTCCTGTTGCCGCCACCGTTGCCGTTGCCGCTGCTTCGCATCAAAGTTCCGTCGTCTTGTCGTCGTCTTCATCGGTATCCGGTGAGTCCGGATCGAACGACGGCACACCTTCTTGCGTCTCGGCTTCGATCGCGTCCGCCTCGGGGAGGAAGGGCGCGAGCTCCGGGAGCTCGTCCAGGCCTCGTAGGCCCATCCGCTCCAAAAAGTGGTTCGTCGTCCTGTACAGGATCGCACCTGTTTCGGGTTCCGTCCCCGCCTCCTCCACCAGACCGCGCTGGAGGAGCGTCCGCATGACCCCGTCGCAGTTGACTCCGCGCACCGCCGAGACCCGCGAGCGGCTCACCGGCTGGCGGTACGCGACGACCGCCAGGGTCTCCAGGGCCGCCTGGGTGAGCCGGGCCTGCTGGCCGTCCAGTACGAACCCCTCGACGGCCGGGGCGTACTCCGCCCGGCTGTAGAACCGCCAGCCGCCCGCGACCAGGCGCAGCTCGAATCCCCGGCGCGCGGCCGTGTACTCGTCGGCGAGCTCGCGCAGCGCGTGCGCGACCTCGCGCGGGGTCCGCTCCAGCACCTTCGCGAGGTGCGCCTCGGTCGCGGGCTCGTCCACGACCATGAGCACGGCTTCCAGGGCCGGCTTCAGCTCCAGCGCGGCCACCGCGCTCGCTTCGCTGCTCAATCCTTCGCCTCCACGATCTGGTCGAACTCGTCGGTCACGGTCGGCATGCCGTCACCGTCCCCGCCGCTCCAGCGCACGGTGAGGGTCTGCAGGGCCTCCTCCTGGTCGAGGACCACCGCCTTCTCCCGGTAGAGCTCCAGGAGGGCCAGGAAGCGCGCGACGACGGTGAGGGTGTCGTCGGCGTCCTCGGTGAGCTCCTGGAAGGTCGCCTCCCCGCGCGCCTTCAGCATCCGCACCACGAGCCCGGCCTGCTCGCGCACGCTGACGAGGGGCGCGTGGATGTGGTCCACGTACACCTGGGGCCTGGCCTTCGGCTGCATGGCCTTGATGGCGAGCCGGGCGAACCCTTCGGCTCCGATGCTGATGACGACCTCGGGCAGGAGGTCCGCGTGGTGCGGCTCCAGCCCGACGGTCCTCGGGTACCGCCGCCCCTCGGCCTCGGCCCGCCCTTCGAAGATCTCGGCGATCTGCTTGTACGCGCGGTACTGCAGCAGGCGCGCGAAGAGCAGGTCCCGGGCCTCGAGGAGGGCGAGGTCCCCCTCGTCCTCGACCTCGGCGGCCGGCAGCAGCCGGGCGGCCTTCAGGTCGAGAAGGGTGGCGGCGACGACGAGGAACTCGGTGGTCTGGTCGAGGTCCCAGTCCGGTCCCATGGCCCGGATGTGGGCCATGAACTCGTCGGTGACCTTGGACAGCGCCACTTCGGTGACGTCGAGCTTGTGCCGCGAGATCAGCTGGAGCAGCAGGTCGAAGGGCCCCTCGAAGTTGTCGAGCCGCAACGTGAACCGCCCGTCGCCTCCGGCGGGGCCGGCAGGCACCCCAGCAGGGCCGGCACCACCCCTGGCCCCGACGGGGCCGCCACCGGCGGGGGCTGCGTCAGCCTCGGCCGGGCCACCGCCGGCAGCGTCTACGGCCGGGCAGGCCGGGGCCGCAGGCTCCTCGCCAGAGTCACCTCCGGCGGAAGTGGGAGTCCCCGCCGGGCCGCCTGCGGCAGGCGTGGCAGAGGTCTCGACTCCGGCCGGACCGGCCGCGGCGGGGGTTGCGGAACCCTCGGCCGGGCCCCCGCTGGCGAGGCCGGCAGCGTCCGCGTCTACGGCCGGGCTGGCCGGGACAGCAGGGGCCTCCCCAGAGTCGCCTCCGGCGAAAGTGGGAGTCCCCCTGCCCCCCGCCGGGCCGCCTGCGGCAGCAGCACGCTCGCCTGCGGCGTCTCCAGCGTCGACCGGGCCGCCTGCGGCGGAGGCTGCGGCGACCTCGGCGGGGCCACCGCTGGGAGGGCCGGCAGCGTCCGCGTCTACGGCCGGGCTGCCCGGGGCAGCAGGACCCTCGCCAGAGGCACCTTCGGCGGAGGTGGGAGTGTCCCCGGCTCCCGCCGGGCCTGCGGCGGGAAGCGCGCCGGCAGGCCTGCCGGCCGGGGCGCCGTCCGCCGACGCGTCGGCCTCGGCTTCCCCCGGCCCGGGTTGCTCCCGCTGGGGCTCTGCGGGCCCCTCCAGACGCCCGGAAGTCTCCCGCGGCTCGGCGCCACCGTCCACCACCGCGGGCCGCGCAGCGAACGCGCCCGGCTCCGCCCTGCCGCCGGCGATGGCGACGGGGGCGGCAGCGGCCCCGGCCCGCGTGCTTGTGGTGGGGAGCGCGGGGGCGGGGCCATCGCCCCGGGTGCCGTCCGGCAGCGTGTCGGCCTGCTCGGGCCCGGGCTGCTCCTGCGGAGGGTCTGCGGGCCCGTCCGGGGGGCCGGAGGTCTCCCGGGACTCCAGGCCGCCCTCCGCCGCCGCAGGAGGCGCAGCGGGCGCGTCAGGGGCTTCGGGGCCCGCTCCCCCGTCGGCCGCGGCAGGGTTGCCGGGGCCGCGCCCCAGCAGGCGCCGGGGCGGTCGGCCGGGTTCGGCGGGGAAGGGCATCGCGGTCCAGGTGGTGCGCAGGGGCAGCGGCGGCGGGCTGGGTGACAGCCACGAGCAGCCTAGTGCTGCCGCCGGGAAGACCCGCCGGGGCGCGGCGAGGGGGTGCATCGCACGGCAGAGAGCGGCCGACGCCCGCAAGGCCTCTGGTGCTGTGGCCGGAAGGTCCGCCGGGGCACGGCCTCCGGTGCGGCACGTTGCACGACGGTTCGCCCGGGCCGGGTGCTCCCGCCGGGGCGCGGCGAGGGAGGGTGCATCGCACGGCAGAGAGCGGCCGACGCCCGCAAGGCCTCTGGTGCTGTGGCCGGAAGGTCCGCCGGGGCACGGCCTCCGGTGCAAGCGCGTTGCACGACGGTTCGCCGGGCCGGGTGCTCCCGCCGGGGCGCGGCGAGGGGGGGGTGCATCGCACGGCGGTGGGCTGGCGCCCGCAGGGGGCGTGTGGAGGTGCTGCGCCGGCAACGGCGCGGCCGCGTTCTTCCGGGGCGGGTGGTGCCGGCGGCGCGGTGAGGTGGGGTGCCGGGCCCGGCTGGGCCTCGGTGTCCGGGGAGGGCCCGGAACCCGGCGGGGTGCCGGGGCTCCGGGAAGTCGGCCGCCAGGCGGTCAGCGGCCGCGCAGGCGGCGGACCAGGATGCTGGCGTCGCCCCGGGACTCCAGGTCGGCGAGGACGACCGCCACCGCCTCGCGGACGATCCGGCCCCGGTCGACGGCGAGCCCGTGCTCCCCGCGCAGCACCAGCCGCGCGTGTTCCAGGTCCATGAGCTCCTCGGCGGAGACGTAGACCGTGATCTTCTCGTCGTGCCGTTCGCGGCCGCTGGGCCGCCGGTTCGCGCCGCGGCCCTGCCCCTTGCCCCGGCGGGTCGCGCCGGTCGGCGCGGTGACCGCCCCGCCGGCCGGGCCGGCGGGGCTGACAGAACCTTCCTGCGGTCGCCGCGGCTGCCCCACGACGGGCCCGCCGGACGCCGTACCGGCCTCAGCCTCCCGGCTGCGGCCCTCCCCCGCCGTGCCCTCGGCCGAACTGGCCGAGTGCTCCGCGACGGGTGCCTCCTCGACCCCGCGCCGCGGCGAGGACGACTGGAGCGCCATCCCCCCGGTCGTACGGAACAGTTCGTCGGCTCCGGGCAGACTCACTCGGCGTGACACCGGGCGAGCACCTCCCTGGCCAGCTGGCGGTAGGCGGCGGCCCCGACGGAGTTGGAGGCGTACGTCGTGATCGGCTCGCCGGCGACCGTGGTCTCCGGGAAGCGCACCGTGCGGCCGATGACCGTGTGGTAGACGTGGTCGTCGAAGGCCTCGACGACGCGCGCCAGCACCTCACGGCTGTGCACCGTACGGGAGTCGTACATCGTGGCGAGGATGCCGTCGAGCTCCAGCTCGGGGTTGAGCCGCTCCTGCACCTTCTCGATGGTCTCGGTCAGCAGCGCCACGCCGCGCAGCGCGAAGAACTCGCACTCCAGCGGGACGATGACCTTGTGAGCCGCCGTCAGGGCGTTCACGGTCAGGAGACCGAGCGAGGGCTGACAGTCGATCACGATGTAGTCGTAGTCGGCCATCAGGGGCTTCAGGGCCCGCTGCAGCGTGGACTCGCGCGCGACCTCACTGACCAACTGCACTTCCGCAGCGGACAGGTCGATGTTGCTCGGCAGCAGGTCCATGTTGGGGACCGCCGTCTTGAGCAGCACCTCGTCGGCCGACATGCCCCGCTCCATGAGCAGGTTGTAGACCGTCAGGTCGAGTTCCATCGGGTTCACGCCGAGACCCACGGACAGCGCGCCCTGCGGGTCGAAGTCGACGAGCAGCACGCGGCGCCCGTACTCGGCGAGCGCGGCACCCAGGTTGATGGTCGACGTGGTCTTGCCCACGCCGCCCTTCTGGTTGCACATCGCGATGATCTTCGCCGGACCGTGGTCGGTCAGCGGACCCGGGATCGGGAAGTACGGAAGCGGGCGTCCGGTCGGGCCGATCCGCTCACGACGCTGGCGGGCAGCGTCGGGGGCGAGGGTGGCCGCGTACTCGGGGTCCGGTTCGTACTCCGCGTCGGGGTCGTAGAAGTGCCCCTCGGGCACATTGTCGTAGTCGGCGAAACCAGTGGGCTTTTCGCCGCTCAGGTCGCCGGCCCTGGAGTTCACGTCTAGGCCGTCCATGCTCTTTTGGGGCGTCGTCATGTGCTGGTGGTTTGCGAAGGTGCGTACCGCGACGGAGCCGACGGCTTCGAGCCCGGTAGGGCCTTGGCCCCGCTCGGGCATCCCTGCTCGACCACCCCCAGGGGCAAATGTCGACTCATTCACAAGTCGTCTTACCTCCTCGGACGTGACCAGGACACTTATCGATAGGTCAGCGTGGCACCATGCCGACGGTTGGCGACTCTATGGCGTGTCACCACTCAGCGGCAACACAATCCGCCGGACCCGGCACGATGTGTCGGTAACCGAACACCACTCTGTCAAGGGCGTGCGAGCTGTCGCTGGGAAGTTTCGCGGGTGCGCGAAAGGGTTAAAGGGTTACGTTCGAGGCGAGTTGAGCGGGGTCTCGGGGCACGCCGCAAACACGTCCGGCCGGACCTCGGGGGCAAGGTCCGGCCGGATACGTGAGATTGACGTCAGTCGTTGACGCGTCAGCCGAGCAGCGTGCTCAGCTCGAGGGTCTCGAGGCCGTGGGCCTCGGCGACGGGACCGTAAACGACCTGCCCGTCATGGGTGTTGAGGCCCAGCGCGAGCGCGGGGTCACGACGCAGCGCCTCGACCCAGCCGAGGTTCGCGAGCTGCACGATGTAGGGCAGCGTGGCGTTCGTCAGCGCGTAGGTGGAGGTGTTCGGCACCGCGCCCGGCATGTTGGCGACGCAGTAGAAGACCGAGTTGTGGACCTGGAAGGTCGGCTCGGCGTGAGTGGTCGGACGGGAGTCCTCGAAGCAGCCGCCCTGGTCGATCGCAATGTCGACAAGTACACTTCCGGGCTTCATCTTGGCGACGAGCTCGTTGGTGACCAGCTTCGGAGCCTTCGCACCCGGGATCAGAACCGCGCCGATGACGAGGTCGGCCTCGACGACGGCCTTCTCGAGCTCGAAGGCGTTGGAGACGATCGTCTTGATCTTCGTGCCGAAGATCTTGTCGGCCTCGCGGAGCTTGTTGATGTCGCGGTCGAGCAGGGTCACGTGGAAGCCCATGCCGATGGCGATCTGCGCGGCGTTCCAGCCGGAGACGCCGCCGCCGATGACGACGCACTCACCGGCGTGGGTGCCGGGGACGCCGCCGGGGAGGACGCCGCGGCCACCGGCCGAGCGCATCAGGTGGTAGGCGCCGACCTGCGGGGCCAGCCGGCCCGCGACCTCGGACATCGGGGCGAGCAGCGGCAGCGCGCGGTTCGCGAGCTCGACCGTCTCGTAGGCGATGGCGGTGGTGCCGGACTCCAGCAGGGCGTCCGTGCACTCGCGGGAGGCCGCCAGGTGCAGGTAGGTGAAGAGCGTCTGGTCCTTGCGGAGGCGGTGGTACTCCTCCGCGATCGGCTCCTTGACCTTCAGCAGCAGGTCGGCGGTGGCCCAGACCTCGTCGGCGGTGCCGAGGATCTCCGCACCGGCCGAGACGTACTCGGCGTCCGTGATCGAGGAGCCGACACCGGCGTTCTGCTCGATGAAGACCTGGTGGCCGTTACGGACCAGCTCATGCACGCCGGCGGGCGTGATGGCGACCCGGAACTCGTTGTTCTTGACCTCGCGGGGGATGCCGACCTTCATCGTCGATCACGGTCCTTGGCTCAGGGGATTTTTCGGGGCACTTCCATACATACCCGCCCACAAGAACGCGCAACGGGATGCACCACGGGATGTCGTGGTGAAGCCAGTCTAATGAAGGACGACGCGCTGTCTAGCCTTGCAAACAAATAATCTCAGTCGATATCACTGCGGATTTCGCAGGCTGCGGGATCGTCTCCCAGCAATCTGTCGGCTGCGGAGCGGTGCAGCCTCGCAGCTGCGGGGTCGCCCAGCCGGTCGAGCGTGTCGGCCAGCCGGACCTGCAGCGCGGCCTGAAGTCGCTGGTCGCCGGCCTTGCGCGCGAGCTCCACCGCCTCGCGGCAGGTGTGCAGCGATTCCTCGGGCCGTCCGGCGTACTCCTGGACCCGCGCCATCTCGCTCAACGCCTTTGCCTGACCCGGTACATCGGCCAGTTTCCGGTAGCCCGCGGCGGCGGCCCGCCAGCTGCGCAGCGCGTCCCCGTACCGGCCCGCGTAGGTGTGCACGTTCCCGAGCCGTCCGTACAGCCGGGCCTCGTCCGCGCGCTCCCCCCGCGCGAGGGCCTGGGAGAGCGCCCGGCCGAACCAGTCGGCGGCCCGGTGCCAGTCCGCCAGCTCCTGGTACGCACCGCCTACGGATTCCATCGCGCGGCCGGTCGCGTAGGGATCGTTCGCCGCCCTTCCGGCGTCCAGCGCGGCCCGGTAGCGCTCCAGCGCCTCCTGGGTCCGGCCGGTCTCGGCGTCCAGGTCGGCCAGGTTCAGCAGCGCGGCGGCCTGCTCCCGGTGCAGGTCGCGGCGCTCGGCCACGTCCAGAACCAGCCGGTGCAGTCCGTACAGCTCGGGGGCGGCCCCGGCGGTGCCCCGGTGCTCCGCCAGGGCCCGTACGAGGGCCGCGACCAGCCGGCGGGCCAGGGTGTCCAGCTCCCCGTCGGCCACGGCCAGGGAGGCCGCCGCGGCGAGCGCGGGCAGCCGGGTGTCCAGCCAGGCGGCGGCGGCCCGCCGGTCCGGGAACCGCAGCGCGCGCGGCAGCCCGTCCAGCACCTCCCGCACGTCCTCCTCGTCGGCCGCCGCCATGGCCCGGCAGGAGTGCAGCAGCCGCACGGTGCGCTCCAGCATCCGGGCCCGGGCCAGCTGGACCTCGGCCGGCCGCTCCTTGGCCTCCAGCAGGGCCTGCAGCAGGGGTGCGAGACAGCCGGGCAGCAGGAACAGCCCGTCGCGCGCCGGGCGTACGAGCCCCAGCCCGGCGAAATCGTCCAGCGTGGCCTGGGCCGCGGCCAGGGAGCAGCCGGCCAGGGCGGAGGCGGTGTGCGAGTCGACGAGGCCCGCGGGGGCCAGCGGCAGCAGCCGCAGGGTCCGCTGGGCGGGCTGCGGCAGGGACTCGTAGACGAGCCGGAAGCACCGGGCGAGCGGGCCGCCGGTGCTGGCCGGCATCTCGTGCAGCTGCTTGGCCACGTCGGAGACGGAGGCCTTGGGGCGGGCGGCGAGCCATCCGCCGACGAGACCGAGCGCGGCGGGCTGGCCGCCGCACTCCTCGGCGAGGGCGTCGGCGGCCCGCGGGTCGGCGGTGACGCGGGTGTCGCCGATGTGCTGGGCGAGCAGTTCCACGGCGGAAGGCGTGTCGAGCCCGCCGAGGGTGCAGGGCCGCACGTCGGGGATCCCCGTGAGGGGCCCCTCGGCAGTGACCACGACGAGGCACTCGGGGGTGTCCGGGAGCAGGGCGTCGACCTGGTGCGGATCGGCGGCGTCGTCGACCAGGATGATCACCCGCCGCCCGTCGAGCGCGGTGCGCAGGGCGGAGCTCAGCTCGTCCTCGCCGGCCCCGGGCGGGGTGGGCCGCCCCAGCCCCTCCAGCAGGCCCCTGACGGCCCGCTCGGTGGCCACCGTCTCCCCTCCGGGGCACGTGAGCCGGGTCCGGAGCACCCCGTCGGGATAATCCTCGGCGACCTCGCGGACGAACTCCTCGGCGAGGGCCGTCCGGCCGGAGCCCGGCCGCCCGGCGACGAGCAGCACCCTCGCCCGGGGCGCCTTGGCCTTCCGGCCGGAGAGGGTGTCGAGCCCGGTCCGCGCGATGTCCTCGCGCAGCTCCTTGAGCTCACGCCGCCGCCCGACGAAATCCGTCACGGATCCGCTCCTCTCCCTGCCTTCGGATGGCGAGCGTAGTTCACGCAGAGCGACGACCCGTGTGGAGCGCGGCGGGCAAATCCCCCAATCGGATCAGCGGATGGTCCCATTTTTCGACGCAGCGCTCGCACGCCGCGGCCCCGGGGGCCCCACCGGCTTCCCGCCGCTGCGTCGGACCGCGTCCGCTGTCCCTCCGGGCAGGGCTTCGGGGGCGTGCCCGGGCCGTCCGCCGCCTGCGGGCCCGCCGCTGCGCGGAGCCGCCCCCACCCCGCCCTTCCACGGCTCCCGGGACCGTGCACTACCCGCTCCTCGATCCGAGTCGTGGTACACAATACCACGACTCATGCCACGGGGTCCGGGACCGCGCCCCCACACGCCCCACCCCGGGC